>JAQSYB010000007.1 GCA_029256365.1 Clostridia bacterium | reverse complement strand
ATTGAGACATTGAATATGGCGTATATAGCAGCGCTTATACTAAAAGCCGCTATCAGAAGGAAGGACAGTGTGGGTAGTCACTGTAGAATAGATTGATAAAAGACTGGAGGCTAATGTGAGTATGTTGGAAATCATTACTGTTGATAAGATCATAAAAAATGCCTTGGAAGAAGATTTGGGCTGGGGAGACGTTACCACAGACTCAACCATACCTGCAGATGCAAAAATCAGTGGTGTTTTTATTGCAAAAGAACAGGGTGTTGTATGTGGAATACAGGTTTGCAAAAGAGTATTTGAGCTGTTGGACAGCACCATCTTATTTGAAATAAAACTTGAAGATGGACAGAAGGTGCAAAAGGGTGATATATTAGCACAAATCAGTGGTTCGGCCAGAAACATATTAAAGGGAGAAAGAGTTTCCCTAAATCTTTTGCAGAGAATGTCAGGGATTGCAACGGCGGCCAACAAATACGCGGAAGCTGTGCGCGGCACCAATGCAAGAGTGGTGGATACTAGAAAAACCATGCCAGGACTTAGAGTATTGGATAAATATGCTGTATTAACTGGAGGCTGCCACAACCATAGATTTAATTTATCAGATTTGGTGCTGATAAAGGACAATCATATAAAGGCAGCTGGAGGGATTGCCACTGCTGTAGCTACAGCCAAGAAAAATCTTTCCCATGCACTTAAAATAGAGGTTGAAGTTGAATCCCTAGAGCAATTAAAGGAAGCCTTGGAAGCAGGGGCTGACATCGTTATGTTGGACAACATGTCTTTGGATATGATGAAGGAAGCAGTTCAAATAACTGGAGGTAGAGCTTTGCTGGAAGCATCCGGCAATGTAGCCTTAGAGGGTGAAAGAAGTGTCAAAGCCATCGCTCAAACAGGAGTTGATATTATATCCGTAGGTGCACTCACTCATTCTGTTTTTGCCATGGATATCAGCTTGAGATTTGTATAGATAGGTTTAGCGATAAGCAGGGTTCTGCTTATTGCTAAACTTTTTTATTTATAGCCATTTGCGAAGCAAATCTAGGCAAAAGGCGAGGCGCTCGATGCGCCGAGACTTTTTTAAGAAACAGTATGATATTAATTTTGATTTGCTCTAATACTTGATATGTAATAAAATATAAGTGGCTTGTAGTAGATTTGACAATATTATATACATAAATGTTTAAAAATTATATAATAGAGGTGACATCATGAATAATGTATACAATATCACGGCGGTAATACTTGCTGCTGGTGAGGGAAAAAGAATGTATTCTAAAATTCCAAAGGTTCTGCATAAATTGTGCGGCCTTTCGATGGTCGAGCATGTTATAAACAGTGCCAAAGAGATTGGCTGTCAAGAGCCTGTAGTAGTAATTGGTCATGGTGCTGACCAAGTGAAGGAAGCAATAAAAGACGTTAGATTTGTTATGCAGGAAAAACAAATGGGTACAGGACATGCAGTGATGCAGGCAGAAGAATATATCCATGACAACGATATATTGGTGCTATATGGAGATACGCCTTTGGTTTCAGCTGAGAAATTAAATGAAATGTATCAATTTCATAAGGCTGGTGGCTATGGAGTAACAGTTCTTACTGCAGAGTTAGACAATCCGGCTGGCTATGGCAGAATAGTGAGAGACAGCAAAGGTTTGATAGATGCAATTGTAGAAGACAAGGATGCAAATCAGGAAGTAAAAGAAATCAAGGAAATCAATTCCGGCATGTACTTCTTTAAAGGCACTGAGTTGAAGAAGGCGCTGAAAAAGCTTACCAACAACAATGCCCAAGGCGAATACTATCTCACTGACGCATTGCAAATAATAAGGGCAGAAGGTTTTGAGATTGCAGCCTTTAAAACAGATGATCCTGCAGAAATTATGGGAGTCAACAACAAGCTTCAGCTTTCTGAGGCAGCTGAAATAATGAGAAGCAGAATATGTAAATCGCATATGCTGGCAGGGGTTTCAATCATTGATCCTAAAAATACCTATATAGATAAGACTGTTAAGATTTCAAGAGATGTTACGATATATCCTGGCTGCATTTTAGAGGGAAGTACGATTATTGAAGAAGATTGTATCATAGGACCAAACTCTAGAATAAAGGACAGCATATTAGATAAAAAGGTCAATGCGCAAAACTCTGTAATCTTGGAAAGTAAAATTGGAGAGGCAACCTCAGTGGGACCTTTTGCATACCTAAGACCAGGCAATGTAATAGGTAAAAATGCCAAAATAGGCGATTTTGTGGAGATGAAGAACTCTATATTTGGGGACAATTCCAAAGCATCTCACTTAACTTATGTTGGTGATGCAGAGGTAGGAAGCAATGTAAATCTAGGCTGTGGTGTAGTATTTGTGAATTATGACGGCAAGAAAAAATATAAAACTGTAGTAGAAGACAATTGCTTTGTAGGCTGCAATGTAAATTTGGTGGCTCCTGTTACAGTGAAGAAAGACAGCTACGTAGCAGCAGGCACTACTGTTACAAAGGACGTACCAGAGGGCAGCTTGTCTATTGGAAGAGTAAGGCAAGAAAACAAAGAAGGCTGGATAAAAAATTCAAATCAAATCACGAAAGAATAAATTTTGGGAGGTTTCTATTAAATGAATGTACACGGTAAGAGCATTAAAATCCTCTGCTGTAATGCTAACAAGGAACTGGCTAAGGATATAGCCTTTAATCTAGGTCTATCCGTAGGGGATGCTCAGATAAGTACTTTTAGCAATGGAGAAATCGGAGTTAGTATTTATGAATCAATAAGAGGTGCAGATGTATTTGTAATCCAATCAACCTGCACACCTGTTAATGACAATCTAATGGAGCTTTTGATCATGATTGATGCACTGAAAAGAGCATCTGCTGGTAGAATAAATGCAGTAATCCCTTTTTATGGATATGCAAGACAAGATAGAAAGGCAAAATCCAGAGATCCAATCTCTGCAAAGCTGGTTGCGAACTTGATTACTGCTGCTGGAGCAGATAGAGTAATCACAATGGATCTGCATGCAGCTCAAATACAAGGCTTTTTCGATATACCTGTTGATCATTTATATGCTGCGCCTTTAATCGTTAACTATTTCATGAACAAAAAGTTGGATGAAATAGTGGTTGTATCACCGGATGTTGGTGGAGTTACAAGAGCAAGGCATATTGCTGGCAAGCTGGATGCCCCAATAGCAATCATTGACAAAAGAAGACCAAAGCCAAATGTATCAGAGGTTATGAATATAATCGGTGATGTCATGGACAAAAACTGCATTATAATTGACGATATGATAGATACAGCAGGCTCTGTTGTAAATGCTGCCAAGACGCTAAAGAATATGGGAGCAAGGGATGTATATGTAGCATGTACCCATGCTATTATGTCAGGTCCTGCTTATGAGAGAATAGCAGATCCATCCATTAAAGAGCTTATTGTAACAAATTCAATTCCGATACCACCAGATAAAATGACGGATAAGATAAAGGTGCTTTCAGTGGCTTCATTGCTAGCAGAAGCAATAAAGAGAATTTATGAAGGTTTGTCCTTAAGCAAGCTATTTGATTAATTGCGGATAGAAATGTGAATAATTGAAACATATAAATATGCCGGGGAGCTTTTCCCCGGCTAAATGCGTTATACAAAAGGCTTCTAAACTATTTCGATATTTATTGGAGAGATAAACATGTACGTAATTGTGGGATTAGGTAATCCAGGGGACAGATATGCTCTGACCAAGCACAACATTGGATTTATTACAGTAGAATATATAGGGTCACAGCACAATATTAAATTTAATAAAACAAAGCATAAGGCTATTATAGGGGAAGGTACAATTGGGGGAGAAAAGGTCTTGCTTGTGAAACCTCAAACCTTTATGAACCTAAGTGGTCAAAGTGTAATGGAAATCATGAGTTTCTATAAGGTGCCGATTCAAAACCTTATTGTTATTTATGATGATATTGATTTGCCAGTGGGCAAGGTTAGGATTAGACCAAATGGCAGCTCCGGCACCCATAACGGGATGCGCAACATTATATACCTACTAAACAACCAAGGCTTCCCTAGGATAAGAATCGGAGTCGATAAGCAGCCTGACTATATGGACTTGGGAGATTATGTATTGACTAAATTTAATGAAGAAGAAAAGCCTCTCATAACTGAGGCTGTAAAAAATTCAGCATTGGCTGCAGAGGAAATTGTGAAGAACGGTATAAATGCCGCAATGAACAAATATAATAAATAATGTGCAGGCAAGCTTATACTTTGAGGTGGGATATTCGTTATCCGACCTCTATGTTGTTTTGAAATTGGTGGAGAACGCAGCAAAGTTTACTGAATAAGAGGTGGTTTGTATGAGCTTTCTGAATATTATCAAGCCTCTAGAAAGCATGCAGGAGTATAAAATTTTAATAGAAAATATAAAAGGAAGCAGCAGGAATATTGAAGCTTATGGGATATCCGACACACAAAAGTCCTTAATAGCTGCTGCTGTTTGTGAAAGTACCCAAAAAAGCTGTCTAATCATAACCCACAATGAAATTGCAGCTCGGAAGATGTATGAGGATATTGGTTTTTTAAACCACTCCAAAGGTTTGCTGTTGTCTTCTGGAGATATTATATTTCGTAAAATAGATGCAAGAAGCGGAGAGATTAAGCAGCAAAGGCTTTTAACAATCAATGAGCTGTTGGCTGGAGATACAAAAATAGTTTGCGCATCCATAGAGGCATTGCTTCACAAAATGGTTCCAGCAAATAGGTTCAATGACATCAAAAGAACAATTGCAATTGGGAATGTAGTAGTAATTGATGAGATCATCTCACTTTTTTATTTGGCAGGCTATGAGCGGATTGACATGGTAGAGGGCAGGGGACAGTTTTCTGTAAGAGGAGGAATCATTGATTTTTATCCTTTGACAGAGGAAAACCCCATAAGAATTGAATTGTTTGATGATGAAGTAGATTCCATTCGATATTTTGATGTCATGACCCAGCGTTCTATAGAAAAGATAAAAACCATAGAAATCAATGCAGCTCGGGAGCTGCTGCTTCACGACCATGAATTAAAAGATGCTGCAAAGGCATTGGAACATGCCCTTGAAAAACGGTCTAAGGCTCTGAATTCTGCAGGAAAGAAAAAGGACATAGAGAAGCTAAATGAAGTCATAAGAGAAGATATCGATAAGCTGAATCAAGGGGTATATTTTGAAGGAATTGAGCGATACTTGAATTTCTTTAAGCTGGAATTTAGCAGCATACTTGATTACCTGAAGGACTTTATCATTATAATAGATGAACCAAATCGAGTGAGGCAGAGATATGACAATATAGAATTAGAATTCCAGGAACACTTTAAGCAGCTTCTAGCAGTCAACGAGGCATTGCCTGAGCAATACGGGGCATATTTCAGCTATGATCAGCTTCTTGTGAAGTTCAGAAATTCAAAGTGTTTGAGCTTTAACACTTTATTAAGAAGTGGTGCAGACTTTAAACCAGATACCATTGTGAGTTTTGTATCCAGATCTATGCACCCTTTTCACGGCAAGCTTGATTTACTTATGGATGAGCTGCAGCATTGGAAAAGTAAAAAATACAAGGTTTTAATATTGTCGGGTACAGAGGAAAAAGGACAAAGACTTGTTCAAAGCTTACGGGATCAGGATATAGAAGCCATTTATAAAAGCAGTTTGGATTTTGATTTGCAGGATGGACATATTGTAGTTATGCCTGGCACCTTAAGCAGTGGTTTTGAATTTCCCTCCATTCGATATGCAGTAATTAGTGATAGGGAAGTATTTTCAACTCCTAAGAAAGAAGGAGCCAAGAAAAAGGGCAGAATTATTAAGGTATTCACTGATTTGAAGGTCATGGACTTTGTCGTTCATGAAAATCACGGCATAGGTCAATATGTAGGAATAGAAAAGCTGACTGTAGGCGGTTTGACGCGGGATTACTTACATATAAAATACGGCGGCAATGATAAGCTGTACATACCCACAGACCAATTGGATATGATTCAGAAATATATTGGCGGCGAGGATAAACTACCCAAATTGCACAAGCTGGGTAGTGCAGAATGGGTCAAAACAAAGAGCAAAGCACAAAAATCCATACAGGAGCTTGCAATCGATCTGCTTAAGCTTTACGCAGAAAGACAGCAGAAAATCGGCTTTGCCTTTTCGCCAGATACTAGATGGCAGAAAGAGTTTGAGGATATGTTTCCCTATGAAGAAACAGAAGACCAGTTAAAGAGCATAGAAGAGATTAAGAAGGATATGGAGGACGACAGAGCCATGGACCGATTGCTGTGTGGGGATGTAGGCTATGGCAAGACTGAGGTTGCAATCAGAGCAGCCTTTAAATGCATCATGGATGGCAAGCAGACTGCCATATTGGCACCAACCACCATATTGGCGCAGCAGCATTATAATACCTGCATACAAAGATTTGGCAGTTTTCCTGTTAAAATAGATGTATTGTCTCGTTTTAAAACCCCTGCTGAGCTAAAAAAGACGGTGCAGGATGTAAAGAATGGTACAGTAGATCTTATTATAGGTACTCATAAGCTGCTGCAGGAAAGTATCAAGTTCAAGGATTTGGGCTTGCTAATCATTGATGAAGAGCAAAAATTCGGAGTTGGACATAAAGAAAAAATAAAGAGCATCAAGACAAATGTTGATGTGCTGGCGTTGTCTGCTACTCCTATACCTAGAACCTTACACATGTCTATGATAGGCATTAGAGATATTAGTGTAATTGAGGAGCCCCCAGAAGAGAGATATCCAGTGCAGACCTATGTAATGGAGCACAATGAGGATGTCATACGAGATGCCATTTTCAAGGAAATCGCCAGAGGCGGCCAGGTATACTTCCTCCACAATCGAGTTCGGAGTATAGCAAAGATAGCTGCCCGTATAAAGGAACTGGTACCAGAGGCTAGAGTGACCTACGCCCATGGACAGATGCAGGAAAAGGGCTTAGAGGACACCATGCTGGATTTCTATAATGGCGAATTCGACGTTTTGGTATGTACAACCATAATAGAAGCTGGTTTGGATATTCCAAATGTAAATACAATTATCATAACGGATGCAGACAAAATGGGACTTTCCCAGCTTTACCAACTACGTGGAAGGGTAGGCAGGTCCAATAGACTGGCATACGCCTACTTCACCTATCAAAAGGATAAAGTATTAAACGAAGTTGCAGAAAAAAGGCTGCAGGCAATTAAAGAATTCACTGAGTTTGGTTCTGGCTTCAAAATAGCCATGAGGGACTTAGAAATAAGAGGTACTGGAAATTTACTTGGAAAAGAGCAGCATGGTCATATGGAAGCCATAGGCTATGACTTATTTATTAAGATGTTGGAAGAAACCTTGCAGGAGCTGAAAGGTGAAACAGCAGTAAAACAGGTTGATACCAGTATCGAGCTTCAAATTAGTGCTTTTATACCTGAAGCCTATATTTCTGACGAGAACCAGAAAATAGAAATGTACAAAAAGATTGCATCTATGAGCAGCCAGCAAGATCTATTTGACATAGAAGAAGAAATTGAGGATAGATTTGGTGATATACCAGCTGTAGTAAGAAACTTATTGGCAATAGCGTATATAAAGCAGTTGGCACAAAAGTGCGGCATCAGCAATATAAGTCAGAAGAAGGATAATATTACAATTAAGTTTAAATCAGATAAATTTGTTAAGCCCCAAACCGCAATACAAATAGCTGGTGACTACAGGGGCAGGATCTTATTCACAGCCAGTGAACAGCCATATTTTACTTTAAGGTCAGCTGAAGAGAAAACAGAAGAGCTCTTAAAGGAAATAAGCGACCTAATTGAAAAAATTAGCAGTTTGCATATAGCTGGAAATGCGATATAATGTTTACTAGATTATTGAATACCATAGGAGCTACATAATACATTAAATAAAATCAGGGGAGAGATGAACAATTGATTAAAGTTAAGAAGACAGCTATTTTACTTGCAGTGGTTATAATTTCAATATCCTTGGTATTAAATGGCTGCGGCTTTGTAAAACAAAATCCACAGGCAGAAGCTGAGACTGTCGTCGCAGTTGTTGGTGGAGAGAAAATAATGAAGACTGAATTCAACCAAATGTTTGATATGTTTAAGGTACAATATGAACAGCAGTACGGCACAGAAGTATGGGAACAAGACGTAGATGGCAGAAAGTATATTGACGTTATGAAGGAAAAAGTTCTTGATATGCTTGTGGATATAAAGGTTCAAGAGAAAGAAGCACTCAAAGCAGGCATTACTGCATCAGAGGAAGAAATCAATGCAGAGGTTGAAAAGGCAAGAAAGTATTTCGATTCAGAAGAAAAATTTAATGAATTCCTGACGTCGCAAAAAATGACTATGGAATATTTAAAAGATACGATTAGAAAAGATATATTGGTTAGTAAGCTTCAAGAGAAGCTTACAGCGGACGTTTCCGTAACCGATGAACAGGTAGCAGCTTATTATACTTCAAACAACGATCAGTTTATCAGTGTAAAGGCTAGTCATATTTTGCTTGAAGATGAAGAAACAGCTAAGAAGATACTAGAAAGAGCAAAAGCTGGTGAGAACTTCGGTGAATTGGCACTTCAAAATTCAACAGACCCAAGCGCTCAGACAAACAAAGGTGATTTAGGTTATTTCAGAAAAGGTGACATGGTTGAACCTTTTGAAACAGCAGCTTTCGGCATGAAGGTTGGCGAAATAAGCGACTTGGTAAAGACGGATTTTGGATATCATATCATAAAATTAGAAGATAAGAAATTTGACAAGCTTGAAGATATAGCAGGGGAACTAAAGCTATCAATGATTGAAAGTGAAAAGGACACTGTATATCAAGGCCTATTAGATGAAATGAGAACGAAAGCAGATGTAAAGAAAAGTCCAAAAAATTTGTAAAATAATGAATACTGAACCTTATGGTTCAGTATTTTTTTATATTTTTTGGAGAATATAGATGGGAAGAACCAGATTTTGCTTAACAGGTTTCTGTAATGATATGAAACAATAAAGCTTGTAAATTTTTATTGTTTAGAGTTAACAGAAGGAGCCTGCAAAAAAATAAAAAATTTCCTTTAGAAACCTTTTATTAGCAAAATTGTGTATAAAATTAGTAAGATGGTAAAATAATAAACTCATAGGTGATTATGTAAATAATAAAGGAGGATATCAAGGTGAAAGCAACAGGAATTGTAAGAAGAATAGATGATCTTGGAAGAGTTGTTATACCAAAGGAAATAAGAAGAACGTTACGCATTCGTGAAGGAGACCCCCTCGAGATATTCACTGATAGAGAAGGAGAAGTAATTCTCAAAAAATATTCTCCAATTGGTGAGCTTAGCGAGTTTGCAAAAGAGTATGTCGATTCACTGCATAGTTCAATGGAGCATATAACCTGTATAGCAGATAGAGACTCTATCATCGCAGTTGCAGGAGCACCCAAAAAAGAACTAGTTGATAAGCGAGTAAGCTCAGCTCTAGAAAAAATAATGGAAGAGAAAACAGCGGTGATGCTCAATTCAACAGGTGAAAATAAAATGATAAACATTACGGCTGATGAAGAAGGAGCACCAAGATATATGATGGGTGTAATCGCACCAATCGTAACACAAGGTGATCCAATTGGAGCAGTATTGTTATTGTCAAAAGAACCAAATGTTACAATGGGCGAATTAGAAAAGAAGCTGGCTGAGACAGCAGCTAATTTTTTAGGAAAACAAATGGAGCAATAATAAGTTTTATATAAAGGCAGCTATGGCTGCTTTTATTTATTGCCATTTATAAAGCAAATCAGGCAAGGCGAAGTCCTCGAAGGGCAGAGACTTTTATTCTATTTTGGGGGTATTTCAGTTCTATTGTGCTGTGATATTGTATATTTTAACAATGAGATGTGCTAAAATATATAATGTTTGAAATAGAATTGCTTTTATATTGATAAGAGCGGGAATGGTTGATGCACATTAGGGAGGTCAAGAATGGAAATTCAAAAACAATCATTTATAAAGGGTGCTGCTATTTTAGCAGCGGCTGGATTAATTACAAAAATAATAGGAGCCATATATAGAATACCTTTGGGTAGAATAGTAGGTTCAGAGGTAATGGGTTATTCACAGACCGGTTATGAAGTGTATGTGTGGGCATTAACAATATCTGCATATGCGATTCCAATTGCGATATCAAAGCTTGTATCAGAAAAAATAGAGACAGGCAGAAAAGAAGAAGCTCATAGAATATTTAAGGTGGCCTTGCTGTTTACTTCTTCAATTGGATTACTGCTTTCATTAATTATGTTTCGGTATGCTGATGTCGTTGCAAGTTTATTTCGAAATCCCGGTGCATATTTGGCAATCGTTTGTATTGTTCCATCTATATTTATATTTTCTATAACGGGAACACTAAGAGGTTACTTTCAGGGAATGCAAAATATGATTCCAAGTGCTTTATCGCAAATTACAGAACAGTTAGGCAGGGTGGTATTTGGATTTGTGCTAGCCCTCATGTTTTTGCCTTATGGAAACCAACAAACTGCTGGGGGGGCAAATGCAGGAACTGCTATTGGCGGAGCAATCAGCGTCGTTACATTGATCTATTTCTATCGAAAAAGTAGAAATCAATTTAGAGACACGGAAGGCATTGTAAAAAGAGATAGAGAGTCAACCTTTGGCATTTTGAAAAAGATATTAATCATTTCAATCCCCATTACCATTGGTGGCAGTATGATGCCAATCATGAATTTGCTAGATACATTTATCGTAATGGATAGGCTATTGGCAGCAGGTTACAGCAGTGAGACTGCTGTAAGCATGTATGGACAGCTAAAAGCCATGGCAGGGTCTTTTGTAAATCTGCCACAGGTGCTTACCATATCACTAGCAGCAAGCTTGGTGCCAGCTATTGCTGAATCTATGGCGAAGAAAGACTATGTAGGGGTAGCGAAAAAGTCAGAGCTATCCATTCGAGTTAGTTTAATTGTCGGTTTGCCAGCAGCTATGGGACTATTTATACTTGCAGACCCTATTATGAGCATGATGTATCCAGAAGAAACAAAAACACTTGGGATTGCCATGGCATATCTTTCACCTGCAATTATATTTTTGACACTGGTCCAGACGCTAACAGCAATACTTCAAGGAATGGGCAAGGAAAGAATACCCGTCATCAACTTATTTATTGGCGCTGTAGTCAAAATAATAGTAAGCTATACCTTGACATCAATTCCCTATATAAACGTACGCGGTGCTGCGCTTGGAACTGTGGCAGGCTATAGTGTTGCAGCTGCACTAAATATGATATATATTATCAAGTATCAGGGCTATGGCTTGAATTATATAAAAGCCTTCTTTAAACCGGCTGCCGCAACCTTAGCTATGATGGTAGCAGCTTATTTAACCTATAATACTTCAATTAAATTATTAGAGAGCAATTCTCTAGCAACCCTTTTGAGCATAATAATTGCAGCTTCTATCTATGGAGTTGTACTGATTCTGATTAGAGGGATAAGCATTGAAGAACTTCAAATGGCGCCCGGCGGAGGTAGATTGTCAAGCATTTTAAAGAAAAAGGGATTGTTGAAATAATAAAACCGTGAAAATAAAAATATAACTCCAGATCCTGTATAAAGGAGAGATACAAATGAAAAAATTAATTATAATTGGCTTGGGCTCAGGTGACTATAAGCAACTGACCTTGTCGGCGGTAGAACAGCTAAAATCGGCAGACATTCTTATTTTAAGAACGGAAAAACATCCTACTGTGGATTATATTAAATCTCTAGGCATCAGTTTTCATACCTGTGATGACATATATGACTCTGCGCAGACCTTTGAAGCGACATATAGCCAGATAGGCGAAAGAGTGATACAAAGCTGCCAAGAAGACAAGAACGTGGTTTATGCTGTACCAGGACATCCTATGGTAGCGGAAAAAAGCGTAGAGCTGATAGTAGAAAAAGCAAAGGGCAGCATTGAAGTGGAAATTATGCCTGCTGTAAGCTTCATTGACTCGATCCTTACAGCATTACAAATCGATCCGGCTTATGGTCTGAAGATAATAGACGGATTAAGTCTGGATACTCAGAAACCCGATGTTGGATGCGGAAATATAATAACTCAGGTATATAGCCGTTTTGTAGCTTCTGAAATTAAGCTGAAGCTTATGGAACGATATAATGATGATACTGAGATTTTTGTAATCAAGGCAGCAGGTGTAAAGGGACTGGAACGAATCGAAAAAATTCCTCTATATGAATTGGATAGAATTGATTGGGTAGATTACTTGACCAGTGTATATATACCCAATCAAGGAGAAGAGACCAAGTTTAAGTCCATGGATGAATTGGTTGCCCTCATGGCAAGACTTCGTGGAGAGGGCGGATGTCCTTGGGATAGAGAACAAACTAGAGACAGCTTAAAACCATATTTGCTGGAAGAGACCTATGAGGTCTTGGATGCCATAGAAAAAAATGATATCGATTTATTGGTTGAAGAATTAGGGGATTTGCTGCTGCAAGTCGTTTTCCATGCACAAATAGCGAAGGAAGATGGAGAGTTTGACATAAATGATATCATAACAGGGCTTGTCAGCAAGCTGGTGGAGAGACACCCCCATGTTTTTGGCGATGTAATAGCAACCACTGAAAGTGGAGCTTTAAAGAGCTGGGAGGCCTCAAAACGCAAGCTGAAGGGTATTGCTACATATACGCAGACTCTGGTAGATATACCAGAAGTACTGCCAAATCTTATGAGAAGCTACAAGGTGCAGCAAAAAGCTGCTTTGGTGGGTTTTGACTGGGATGATGTGAAGGATGCAATTGCAAAGGTTGATGAAGAATTAGAAGAAGTAAAAGAGGTATATAATACAGGAAATAAACAAATAATAGAAGAAGAAATTGGAGATTTGTTGTTTGCTGTCGTAAATGTAGCCAGATTTTTAAAGATTCAGCCTGAGCTTGCTCTACGAGGGACCATAGAAAAGTTTATTAGAAGATTCCAATATATTGAAGAATCAGGCTTGCAAAGTGGTAAAAAAATTGATAAAATGACCTTGCAAGAAATGGATTTGTTGTGGAATCAAGCAAAAACAATAAAAATATTACAAAAATAAACAAAATTAGTGTTTAGAAAGAAGGATTTTTGGCATATATAGAGAATATGCTAATAGGAATTCATTATAAAATGGAGGGAATATAAAAATGAATAAAGCAGAACTTATTACTAGCATGGCTGAAAAAAGCGAATTAACAAAGAAGGATACTGAAAAGGCTCTGAAGGCATTTATGGAAAGCGTTCAAGAAGCACTTGCAAAGGGTGAAAAAGTTCAACTAGTTGGCTTTGGCACATACGAAGTTAAGGAAAGAGCTGCAAGAGTAGGAAGAAACCCAAGAACTAGAGAAGAAATACAAATTCCTGCTTCAAAAGCACCAATTTTCAAAGCTGGCAAGGACTTAAAGGATTTAGTGAACAAATAATAAGTACATAATCAGAGAAAAATCAGGTGAAAGCCTGATTTTTGCTTTATACGGAAAAATAAATTAAAAAAACAGGAAGTTTGAATGCGTTTATAGGATGTGATGATTTGAGACTTGATAAATTTTTGAAGAATTCCCGTCTAATAAAGAGGAGAACGGTTGCCAAGGATGCCTGTGAGGGCGAGAAGGTGTATATCAATGGCAAACAGGCCAAGCCAAGTACCACTGTTAAAATAGGTGATGTTGTAGAAATTGTTTTTGGTGAAAGATCCATAAAGGCTGAAGTTCTTGATATAACGGACAGGGCGAGCAAAGAAGCAGCAAAAGAAATGTATAGAATAATTGAATAATACTAAAAACCCACCGCATATATATAGTTATAGACAATCAACTGAGTTTTCTTCTGATGTTGATCGGTTATTATATGGCAGGGGGGTTTTTTTATGGAAGAAAGAAAGCTAATAAAGACAAAACCTCACAATATGTTTATTGAAGGGAGAGAAAAACTTAACATTACCGGAGTAAGGGATGTAGTGAGTTTTGATGAAAGTACGATTGTATTAAATACGGAAATGGGTGGATTGATACTAAAAGGCATTGGCTTACATATCAACAAACTAAATGTAGAGGATGGCAACTTAAATATTGAAGGATATATCACTGCCTACAACTACACTGATAAAACAGATAACAAAAAGACGGCCGGATTTTTCAGCAATATATTCAAATAATATATGGGTTGGCTTCTATTGCAGCATATATTGGAATGAACTCTGATAAATATAAGTCTTCAAGATTACTGATTAAAAGCAATTTGTTATTGTGTATAAGTGCACCTGCGCTTACAACATAGTCTGCAAATTGCTTTAATAATATCTGTTTGAATATCCTTCCGTTGCAGCAAACTATAATGTAAGCATCATTAGACTATCATTTAAATAACATCTTATGAGAATCTTGCTTTTGAAGAATTAAATTAAGGGGGCGTGTTTATGGAGACTGTACAATTTCAGAGCTTTGTTTTTATGTTTACAGTTTATGCTGGAATTATAATCGGTATATTATATGACATTTACAGAGTCCTGAAAGGCTCCAGAAGAGGAGATCGATTTATCACCTCCATATGGGACGTATTGTTTTTAGCTGCGGCGATGCTTGTTGTGCTGTGGGCGCTATTTTCCAGCAACTATGGTGACATAAGGGCTTATGTTTTCATTGGCTTTATCGTTGGATTCTTTCTCTATGACAAAATCTTAGGCAGAATAGCTGTCGCACTGTTTTTATTTGTTAAAAAAAATGTGGTGTTTTTTTTCAAAACCACCAACAATCTATTTGTTTTGCCCTTTCAGTTTTTATTTAACTTGCTATGGCATCCACTTTCTCGATTTTGGCAGTATATCACGCACAAAAGGGTCCGAATATCTAAGCTTAAGAAATTGCCTGCAGTGATAGCCCATGATAGTAGGAAGTATTACAAGCTTATCATCAGTAAAAAGAAGAAAAGATAAAGGTATTTTTAGAGAAATGTCGAAATAACAATAACTGTATAGTTTGATTAATAAATACTTTTTTTATATAATAGAATAGCAACAGAATCAATCGATGCATATAATGAAATCAGCTGGAAATGCAAAGGATGAAATCTAGATACGGAAGTGATCTTATGAAAGCTGCTAAAATTAATTTGAAAAGACTATTGATGACTGCCTTTGTACTTTATTCTGCTGTCACCTTAATTAATCAGCAGGTTGCCATAGGCAAGCTTACCACAATCCAAAAAGAAAAGAATTACAAAGTGGAAAGCATTAAGCTTGAAAACCAAAAGCTTGTAGAATTAATCAAAAATGCTACTACTGATGCAAATGTTGAAAAGATGGCAAGGGAGCAGTTGGGTTTGGTGAAGCCGGGAGAAAAGGTTTATATAAATCAGTCTAGGCCGGACAAAGATTTGCAAGGAGGAGATAATTAGGTATAATATTGACACCACAGCACTTATTGATATATTATATCCATATTAGCTTTATTGCAAATTAAAGGAGGATTTTTTTAGTATGCCTATTGAGGAAGGGAAGGTAATTGAAGGGGTAGTTGCCAGCATTACAAGCTTCGGCGCCTTTATACAATTGCCTGAGGGGAAAACAGGTCTGGTTCATATTTCCGAGATTGCTGATACTTATGTTAAAGATATAAAGAATTATTTAAATGAGAAAGACAAAGTTAAGGTCAAGGTGCTAGCAGTTGAAAAAGATGGTAAAATTAATCTATCAATAAAGCAAGCCCAAGAGCGCAAAAAAAACACAAGGCCTGTTGAGGTAGATTGGAATAATAACAACAATGATTTTAGAAAGAATCAAACAGAATCCTTTGAGGATAGATTATCCAAGTTTCTAAAAGACAGCGACGAAAAACTTCAGCAGCTTAAGAAAAGCACTGATTCCAAAAGAAGTGGCGGATATAGAAAAAGTGATGGCGCTTCAAAGTTTTAATAATTGATTTAGGAATAATATATAAGATAATACTAATACTGTCGATTTGCTGACAGTATTATTTTTTTAATCGCCATTTGCGAAGCAAATCTAGGCAAAAGACGAAGGCGCTCGATGCGCCGAGACTTTTTTAAAGGGAGGTCCGACATGAAAAAAATTGCAGCCATAGATATTGGTACAAACTCTATGAGGCTTTTGCTTTGCGAATATGGCAAACAGGGCTTTGGACATAAGGAAAAGCATTTGATTGTAACCAGAATGGGACAAGGGCTATCAGCAAGCGGAGTGATATCAGAGGATGCCATGAAGCGCAA
>JAQSYB010000245.1 GCA_029256365.1 Clostridia bacterium | reverse complement strand
CATACAATTCTTGCACCTCAAATGTCACCTATACATTTTGAATTTGTAGAAGAGGCATTTAAGCTGGCAGGCTTCAATTTAGTAGTCGTTCCTGAAGATAAAAAGGCTGTTGATGAGGGCTTGAAATATGTAAACAACGACGCATGCTTCCCAGCAATTATAACAATTGGACAGCTGATACACGCATTAAAATCAGGAGAATATGATATTGAGAATACCTCTGTTATCATATCGCAAACAGGAGGAGGCTGCAGGGCGACCAATTATATCGGTTTCCTTCGTAAGGCACTGGTGGATGCAGGCTTTGGCGGGGTGCCAGTTATTTCTCTAAATGCCATAGGTATTGAAAAGCACCCTGGATTTAAAATAACACTTCCTCTTTTGAACAAAGGGATTACAGCATTGGTATATGGAGATTTGCTGATGAAGGTGTTGTATAGAACAAGACCTTATGAAAAGGTAAAAGGCTCAGCAAATCAGCTATATCGCAAGCATGCTGAAATATGCAAGGCTTCATTGAAGTCGGGGAACAAAGGGGAAATCAAAAGAAATATCATAAATATTGTTAGAGAATTTGATCAACTTGAATTAACAGAGGACCTTAAGCCTAAAATAGGATTGGTAGGAGAAATATTGGTAAAGTTTCATCCCACTGCAAACAACTATATCGTAGATATCATTGAGCAGGAGGGAGCAGAGGCTGTTATGCCTGATTTGATTGACTTTTTTCTTTACAGTGTCTACGGCTTGATTTACAAGAACAAATATTTATCAGGCAGCAGAAAAGCAAGGATTATGGGAGAGGCAGTTATTTCTGCAATTGAATTTTATAGAAAAAGCTATACAGAAGCCGTTAAACATAGCGCAAGATTCACTGCACCTAAGCCAATAAAGGAAATTGCTATGGGTGCTTCAAAAATCGTGGACTTGGGGCATCAGACCGGTGAAGGTTGGTTCTTGACTGGTGAAATGGTTGAGCTAATAGAAAGTGGAGTAAAAAATATTGTATGTATGCAGCCCTTTGCTTGTCTGCCAAACCATGTTACGGGCAAGGGTATGATGAAAGAACTAAAACGTGTTTATCCAGGTACGAATATCGTTGCAGTAGATTATGATCCAGGGGCAAGTGAAGTAAACCAGCTAAATAGAATAAAGCTTATGCTTTCCAAGGCATTTGAGAACATGAATGTCACAGAAAAAGAGGCTGCTGGAAATCAGGCAAGTAATTTTTTGTAGATCTAATTTAAGAGAGGAGGATATATGATGAATAACTACTTTATCGATGCAGCTTCCACAAGAGATAAGATTTTGAATGCCACTTTGGGAATTATGGCAAAAGAAGGCTTTCAAAGCATTACCATCAAGAAAATAGCTGATTCGGCAGATGTAAATATTGCAGCAGTTAATTATCATTTTGGCTCCAAGACAAATGTTATAAATGAAGCAGTCAAGGTATTGAACGGAAAGCGTACGAGATGTTTTGAAGTCTTAGAACAAAAAGAGATACCGCCTTTAGAAAGACTTAAGAGATTTTTATATGGTTATTTGGAAAGTGCTTTAGAACATCCAGATGTATTTAAAAGCTTTATTCATAGTGCCATCAATAATCATCTAGATAGTAGCCATAATATTATTTTGTTAAAGGAAAAGAATGTTGAAAAAATAAAAGCTATCCTCAATGAGGGCGGCATACATTTGGATGATGATGTGCTTATGATGAAGCTGGTCCAAATTGTTGGCTGTATGCAGCTTCCCATACTGTTGGGAGAGAATATGGAGCAGATGTCCGGTATCAATTTTAATGAGGATGCAGTTAGAAATAAATATGTAGATTTGATGATTCAGACTTTATTAAAGGAATAAAAAAACAAGGGCAGACACTTATTGTGTCTGCCTTTACAATTACTGCATTGAAGTCAAAACTTGGATAACCTCATTTAGATCAGGAAGCTGTTTAATAGGATAAACCTTTACCCATTGTACAATACCTTTTTCATCGATTATGATGTTTGCTCTCTCTGAGAAGCCTAATTTTTCAATAAATATTCCATAATCCTGTGCAACCTTGCCATGAGGCCAGAAATCTGAAGGGATACTTAAGCTGGATAAAGAGATTGCAGTTGCCCAAGCCTTTTTACAAGGGGAAGGGTCAACACTTAATCCAAGGGGGATGGTATTTAGTTTTGCTAAGGTCTCAAAATTTACATCCAATGCTCTCATTTGATCAGTACAAACTGAAGTCCAAGCCAAAGGATGCCAAGACAGCAATACCTTTTTCCCTCTATAGTCGGATAAGCGTATCTCTTTATCATGATTATCCTTTAGATTAAAATCTGGTGCGGGATCACCTACTGCTATAAGCTTCATAAATCCATCTCCTCTTTTTTGTTATATATTAGTATTGTAACATACATGATTCAATATACATTGGTACAGCATATCCGATTTGATTGGCTTTGTAAGAAAGTCATCCATGCCACAAGATAGACTTTTGTCTCTATCCTCTGATGTCGCATTTGCTGTAAGTGCAATAATGACAATGTGTTCTTCGGTGCCTAATTCATTTTGCCTAATTGCTTTTGTTGCCTCATATCCATCCATTTCAGGCATTTGTATATCCATTAGTATTAAGTCATATTTCTTTGCTTTTAACCTTTCTAATACCTCAAGACCATTTTCGGCAATATCAGAGCTCCAATTTTTACGGTGTATCAGCTGTGTAATCAATACCTGATTTACCTTTGAATCCTCTGCTATCAAAATACGAAGGGGCAATTCCTGCATAGTTGTTGAGGCTGCAGCCTGTTGTTCTGTGATATATTCCTCATGAACAGTAAAGGGGATTTCAAAGAAAAAGCTGCTGCCCTCACCAAGAATACTTTCCACTCCAATGGTACCCTCCATTAATTCAATAAGCTTCTTAACAATTGAAAGCCCTAGACCCGTACCACCATATCTCCTAGTGGTAGAGCTGTCTAGTTGATGAAAGCTTTGGAAGAGGCTGCATATTTTATCCTGAGAGATTCCAATGCCGGTATCTGAAACAGTAAAGCCCAACAACAATTTCTGGCTGTCCTTCTGCAGCAATTCAATTCCAACTTTAATTTCTCCCTTTTCAGTAAACTTAAAGGCATTGGAAATCAAGTTGGTCAGAATTTGACTTAACTTAGAATAATCACCAAATAACTTATTTGGGATTTTGCTGTCAATGCTGTAATTAAGGTCAATCACTTTCGTTTTGTAGTTGTAGCTGAAGGTTTTTAATATACTTTCTACCAGCTCTTTTATATCAAAGGAAGAATGATCAATTTGCATTTTGCCAGCTTCAATTTTTGAGAAGTCTAATATTTCATTAATAATGTGCATAAGGGAATCTGCAGAATATTGAAGCGCATTTAAGTTTTCTCTTTCCTGGGTATTCAAGTTAGCAGTGGATAATAACTCAGACATTCCAATAATTCCATTGATAGGGGTTCTTATTTCATGGCTCATTGTAGCCAAAAATTC
>JAQSYB010000244.1 GCA_029256365.1 Clostridia bacterium | reverse complement strand
CTGAAGGTTCTCCCCCATCAAAGTTTGGAATGTATGTCCAATCTTCGGCTTTGGTCCAACGACTGCCTCTGATACCGCTTGCCATCACATAATTCTCTATTAAATCAACATCCTTCTTTTCGATACCCGTAAGTCCGGTCTTTAGATATCTAAAAACCGATTCATAGCTCCAGTTCTCAGTAAGCACCCTCAAGGCATTTACCAGCACCTGTGCCAGAGGATGTGAAGACACATCCTTTTTATTGTCAACAAAGCAGGGTATTTCATATTCTGAAAAAATAGCTTGTATCAGCTTTTGATAGCCCTGTAAATTGCCTGTCACAACAGAAATATCGCTGAAGCTCATATTTTTATCTCTGCACAGCTTCAGAATCTCTCTGGCGGTATTTTCAATTTCAGAGTAAATATTAGAAGACATAAATACACTTAACTGATTGGTCTCTATTTTATGAGGTCTATAGCTGTAGCAATATAAGTTCTGCTCCAAGTGCAAAAGCTCTGTATTGTACTTGCTGCTATTTCTGGTATCTAAGCTGATTGGCTTTTCCATAGGTGCATTGTTGTCCTTGGCCAGCTTCATCAATCTTGCTGCAGCATGCTGAGTAGGACTAAATACATGCACATCGTCAATCGCTGTAAAGTCCACCAAACAGTCCGTGCACAGCGTTATGCTCATGCCCTGGGACTTTCTAAGCAGCTTTTCAATTACTGAATACTCTTGTGGTGTAAAGCCTGAAAACTCATCTATGTAAAACTCTGCATTGTCAAACAGACTGCAATCATCCAGCTTATTGCAAAGCATTGTCAAATCATCATCCGTATCTATGTAGCCGTTGTGCAGCAGTCCCTCAAACTCCCCATATATCATAGCGATATCTTGAAGCTTGTCTGCCAGCATGGGATTTGTATCCCTATGCTTTTCTGCAGCTTGATGCAGCATGTCCGGTGTCAATATGTATCTTTTCATTTCACTTATGGTTCTATTTAATGTGTTGATAAACCCTTTGCGTTCTGCGGTACGCCCATAAACCTTAAGCTTGTCTCTATGCTTATCAACAGCTCTATACAAAAGCATGGACTTGCCTGCTGAGTTGATATGACTGTGAACCACGCCCCCGGTATGCGAAAATACACGGTATGCAAGACGCCTAAAGCTAAGAACCTCTACTCCGTTTATTCCACTGGCTCCTAGTGCTCTCACCAAGCGCTGCTCTGCCTGCAGGGAAAACTGCTCCGGCACGATAATAATAAAGGGACCTTTTTTTCCCTTGTCTAGCTTTTGTTTGATATCCTCAAGACAAAAGCTGCTTTTGCCGCTTCCCGCCCTGCCGTAAATTATGCGCAAATTCATTCCATACACCACCCACTGCGTTATTATGTATATTATATCACAGAAGCGCCAAAAACCGACCCTTGCACCTCACAAAAAACCCCCTTTGCATTTCTTGCAAAGGGGGTTTTTCACTTTATTCGTTACGCCTTACTATTTCAGTCCTTCTTCGTAAGCATCTATCATTCTTTTAACCATTTCGCCGCCTACTCTACCTGCATCTCTTGCTGTAATATCACCGTTGTAGCCATCTTTTAGGTTAACTCCTATTTGTCTTGAAACTTCCCATTTAAATTTGTTTAATCCTGCTCTTGATTCTTTTACTGCCATTCTTTTCACCTCCTACAAAATTTGTATGTAGTGTTATGTCACAGTAATATTTTAAATCATTTTAATAATATTACTCATGTAATTATTGGAGGTGTTGATATATTATTCTATTGTTATCAAGGTGACTTGACTTCTATTCAAAAATCTTATGGGAAAAACGCTGGTTCCTACTCCACTGTCAATATACAAAAGTTTATTTTGCTTCATGTTATATAGCCCTTTATCCAGGTCTGGAAATAACTTCTGCCCTGGTGCTACAACAGCACCTACAAATGGCAGCCTAACCTGCCCACCGTGCGTATGTCCGCTTAAGGTCAAATCCGGAACAAAATCTTCATAATCATAGATAATCCAAGGATCATGCGCAAGCATAACGGTGTAAATTTTATCATCAACCCCTTGCAAAGCACTGTTTAAATCCATTTCTCCAGAGGTCCAATCTGCAACACCGCACAAATTGATGCTTGAATTTGTTGTATTTACAATGGCATTTTGATTATCCATGACTACAACGCCTCTTGCCGCTAGACCTTTTTTTAGTTCTCCAGCCAAGCCACCTCGCCACTCGTGATTGCCTGTAACAAAATATATTCTAGGGTTTATAGCTGCTATAGCCTCCACCAGCTCATAAACATTCTGTAAGGACTTTGTATTGTCATCAATCAAATCCCCAGTGATTACTACAATGTCAGGTTGTGCCCGTTTCACAAGCTGCTGCAGCTGCTTATTGCTATTCACACTTCTTTTGTTATGCACATCACTTATTTGCAATAGCTTTACACTTTTGCCTGCTGCTATTTTATTTGAGAAGATTGTAACCTTCTCCAGCTTAGTAAAGCAAACATCTACAACTGCATTGGAAATCCCTATGATAAACAATATTAATAATATTATTCTTATATTATTGAATATTTTATTTGCATTTTTCATATTATTATCTCACTTTTTACTTCATTCTTGATCCCTTGACAGGCTTATAAATGAAAAAGCCTATAGACTCTTTGCTGACTATCATCAGGATTGTCTACAAGCTCTATGTTTCTTATACTTCCTTATCAAGTTCACCTATGGTCTTTTTCATTTCTTCTATGGACTCTTTGATTTCTTTAAAGTCTTCTTTGTCCATATAGACATCAGCTTTTATACCCATTACTTCGTTGACAACCTTAATTACCTTTTCCACCGTAATTGGCTTTATAATAAAATGCTTTGCCCCATTTTTTACAGCCTGTATAAACATACTTTTTTGCGACATGGCACTAATCATCACTATTTTTGCGTTCTTATCATAGTTCGTAATACACTTTACTGCATCTAGCCCATTCATCCCATGCATCGTGATATCCATTGTAACCAAATCAGGCTTATACATCATATATTTTCGAAAGGCCTCTTCGCCATCCTTGGCTTCAGCAATCACCAAATGTCCTGCCTTCTTCATGATTGATTTTATCAGTATTCTCATAAAGAGTGTATCATCAACTACCATAACCTTTGCCATGTCATCACCACCCTATAAAAACTTGTAGGTTCATGCAGGTCTTCTAATAATTAACTATAACTATGATATTACTTTATCATAATATTCAATTATCTACAAGTTTCGAGACTTTTCGCCAAATATAGTGAAGACTCTATTGAGCATTGGCTCAATAGAGTCTAGATGAAATTATTTGTTCTCTGTAGTATTGACTTCTTCCTTTGCTGCATCTGCAGGTTTGATGTTTTTACTTAATATATCCATCAGGTTGATACCTGTAAGTGCGTTTACTGTCTCAGGAAGTGTAGAAAGTATATCTGTTACATAACCAGAAACCTTCGCTGCGCCCTTGCCTGCTCCACCACCATTGTCAACTATAACAATCTTTTCTGT
>JAQSYB010000243.1 GCA_029256365.1 Clostridia bacterium | reverse complement strand
CTTCCAGAAGCAATTGAAGAAATCCTCAATGCGGATGCGATCATATTGGGACCGGGCAGCTTATATACCAGCATTATACCGAACTTGCTGGTGAAGGACATCAGCAAAGCCATTAGTGAGTCCGGGGCTATGAAGCTATATGTAAGCAATATTATGACCCAGCAGGGAGAGACAATTGGGTACAGCCTTGTAGATCATATAGAAGCAATTTATCAACACGGAAATAAGGTGTCTATTGATTATGCAATTGTAAACAATGGCCGTATTCCTGATTATTTGGTTGAAAAATATCGTACCGAGAATGCATCTCCCGTCAAAATAGATTATAATACAATAAGAGATATGAATATTCAAGTAATCGAGGGAGACTTTGTAAATGTAGAGAAGGACTATTTAAGACATGACTATAATCATTTATCTGAAGTAATCTTTGAGCTTATCAATGAAGTAAGGTTATCCAAGGACAAGAAAAGGATTATTGATTATTATTATGTAAATGGAAAGCTAAAGAAGCATAAAGCTATGAATAAGGAGTGAACTCAATGGAAGGAAACAACAACGAAAACACTGTAGAAGAAAAGGAACTGCAAAAGTCCAATCAGAAAAACAATTGGGATGAAATATTATCTTGGGTAAAGATGATTATATCAGCCTTTTTAATAGCAATGGTGCTTAGAAGCTTTGTGTTTCAAATGGCCTTAGTAAATCAAGTTTCAATGAATCCGACCTTATATGAAGGTCAAATGCTGGTGATTTCAAAGATCAATTATCTAACAGGAAATCCTCAAAGAGGCGACATTGTAGTACTGAAGGATGACGCAGAAAATAAACTGCTTATAAAAAGAGTAATAGGCTTGCCTGGGGAAGAAATTCATTTGCAAGAGGGCAAGGTTTATATAGATTCAAAGGAGCTGCAGCCAGACTATACAAGCTTCCCAACCTATTCCTATACACAGGATACATGGAAGCTGCCTGAGGGAGAGTATTTTGTAATGGGGGACAATAGAGAGCGCAGCAGGGACAGCAGGTCTGAAGATGTAGGCTTGGTGCAGAGAACAAATATAATTGGAAAAGCAGTCTTTCGGATTTGGCCTTTAAACAAACTAGGACTGCTAAAATAGACGAGGTGTTATAAAATGACCTTTTCATCTGTAGTAAAAAATGAAATATCAAAAATAAGTACTGAGGGCAAATGCTGTCAGCTGGCAGAATTATCAGCCCTCATAAAAATGACCGGTACCATACAAATTCATGGTCGAAATAATATAGGTATTAAGCTTTCTACCGAAAACGCATCGATTGCCAGAATGCTTTTTACCTTAATCAAGGATATATTTGGAATCAATACACGAGTAACAGTTAGAAGAAACAAGCAGCTTAAGAAAAATAACAATTATACACTATACATCGACAATCAAACTGGCGGGGAGAAAATACTTCTGGCAGCAGGCATATTGACCAAGGCAGATGAAGGTATGAAGATAAATTATAAGCTGCCCCTTAAGTTGGTAAAAAAGCCCTGCTGTAAGAAAGCATATCTAAGAGGTGTATTTTTAGGGGGCGGCTCTATAAGCAACCCAGAGAAAACCTATCACTTGGAGATTGTAACAAACAATAGTGATTATGCCGAATCTATTAAAAAGCTGATCAATAGCTATGAGCTAAATGCAAAGGTTGTGAACAGAAAAGGAAATTTTGTGGTATATTTAAAGGAAGGTGAGCAAGTTGTCGATTATTTAAATATAATTGGTGCTCACAAGGCCTTGTTGAGTGTAGAAAATGTGAGAATATACAAAGAAATGAGAAATAACATTAATAGAATGGTTAATTGCGAAACCGCTAATCTGAGTAAAATCGTAAATGCTTCTATTCGACAGGTAAATAACATTGAGCTGATAAAGACTAGAATAGGATTTGATAATATACCAGAAGGTTTGGCTGAGGTGGCCGAAATCAGGTTAATGTATCCTGATGCCAGCTTAAAGGAGCTTGGAGAAATGATGAGTCCTCCTATTGGCAAATCAGGGATCAACCATAGATTAAGAAAATTAGATGAAATAGCTGAGCAAATAAAGCTATAAAGATATAAATTATGGGTTCAATTTTTATTTTATTTTGGGGGAATCATTTATGAGGAGAATTTCTGTTGAAAGGGTAAGAGAGGGAATGGAACTTGCCAAAACGCTGTACAGCATTGATGGCAATGTACTTCTTAATGCCGGAATTAAACTTAAAGAATCCTATGTGCGTAAATTTAAAGAGATTGGGATAGATGAGATTTATATCAATGACAGCTTAAGCTCAGATATCGTCATTGAGGATATCATATCTGATGAAACAAGGTTTGAAGCTAGAATGGCTGTAAAGCGGGCTATGGATAATGTGATGCATGGCAACAGCCTAGATGTAAAGCCTGTGAGAAATGTTGTGGGCAAGATTGTGGAAGAGCTGTTAAGCATTAAGGATGCAGTAATCAATCTTCAAGACATCAAAACCTTAGACAATTATACCTTTGCTCATTCTACCAATGTCTGTGTGCTTTCCGCAGTAACAGGGATTTCTATGGGCTACGGTGAAGGTCAGCTTAAGGATCTTTGCATGGGAGCATTGTTTCATGATATTGGAAAGACAAAGGTTCCCAATGAGATCTTAAATAAAGCTGGCTCTTTGACTGCGGAAGAATATGAAATCATAAAAAAGCACTCCAGATATGGCTATGATATCCTAAAACAGAATATGGAATTAAGTGCTTATGTGGGCTATATCGCCTTGACACATCATGAACAATTCAATGGAGAGGGTTATCCCTTGGGACTGAAGGGAAAGGCAATACATGAATATTCAAGAATAGTAAGTGTGGCAGATGTTTATGATGCAATGACCTCCAATAGAGTATATAGAAAAAGATTAAATATAAGTGAGGTAGTTGAATATTTGGTTTCTTTGGGTGATCATCAATTTGACTATGAAATAGTAAGAAAGATGATAGAGCACATATCGGTTTTTCCCTTGGGGACATATGTTACTTTAAGTACGGGTGAAACTGCTATTGTAGTGGACAATAACAGGAAATATCCGAGTAGGCCTGTTGTTAGGCTGATTAAGGATCCTTATGGGGTAGAATATGAAATCTTTCGTGAAATAGACTTGACCAGCTATAACAATATTGTGATATCGAATGTATTAGATGATATTTAATCTGGAGGTGCTGTATGTATATTGGAGTTGATTTGGGAGGAACCAAAATCAAAATTGGTATGGTAAATGAAGAAGGTCAAATTGTAAACAGTGGTATCATCGATACCGATCCATCCCATGATGACAAAGTAATTTTGAGAGACATGACTGCAGAAATCGAAAGGCTGATTAAGCATGAAGGCTTGCAATTTCAAGACATAAGATCCATAGGAATTGGTGTGCCAGGTCTGGTAGACTATGAAAAAGGCACCATTATATATTGCACCAATTTATCTTGGTACAATGTTGAAGCAGTTTTCTGACAATTGGCACAGGCATTGGCGGCGGAATCATCATCAACAAGCAAATAATCAGGGGCGCTCACGGTGCTGGCTCAGAAATTGGACATACAGTGATAGGAGAAAACTTCTATGACTGCAATTGTGGTAGAAATGGCTGTTTTGAGACACTTGCTTCAGCAACAGCTATGATTAAGTATGCTTTGCATAAAATGAATACAAGTGATGCGGTTTCCAGTTTGCAAAGGATATATATTGAAAAAGGGCAGCTAGAGGCAAAGGACATATTCGACCATGCAGCTATGGGGGATGCCTTGGCCATCGAAACAGTAAATAGAACTGCAAAGTATTTGGCTATTGGAATCGCTAATATATACAATATATTGGACCCTGAAATAATCGCAATAGGCGGCGGGGTGTCCAAGGCAGGAGACAGCTTCTTCGACTTGGTGCGAAATATGGTTGGAAAAATGACCATAGTATAAAATATGGCAGTATTGTAAGAGCTGAGCTAGGCAATGAGGCTGGAATCATTGGAGCCGCATTCTTAAGCAAACAGGCATAAAAATAAATGCGATGGGATAGTATATATCATTACATATACTATCCTTTTTTGCGATTACATAAAGTATAACATATGGATTTATTTACTTTTTACAGCAATTATTTGTGTAAAATTACAATTGATATTGACCTAAATATGGAATAAATTTAATATAAGGATATTATAAAGTTGAATAATTGGAGGAGTATGGAATATGAAAGGCTTAAGAATAGATTATAGCAAGGCTATGATAAAACCATATGAAATTGAAAATATGAAAGAACAAATTAAGGCTGCTCATCATCAGCTGCATCATAAAACAGGTGCAGGAAAT
>JAQSYB010000242.1 GCA_029256365.1 Clostridia bacterium | reverse complement strand
ATCACTTCCTCAGACTTGAAGCTGGACCAAATAATAGATTGGGCATGGGCACCAACCAGACTGTCCAGAGCCGCATTAGAAAGTATGTATCTTTGGGGAGAACTGATCATTTGCAGCAAAGCCAATTCACGGAAGCAATATGACTTTGCTCATAAACATATACCAGAACACATTTTAGATTGTGAAGACCCAAATAGAACCCTTCAGGAATATCATGACTGGCATGTCCTGCGCCGCATTGGTGCAGTTGGATTGTTGTGGAATAAATCAGGGGATGCATGGCTGGGGATTAAAGAATTGAAGTCCAAGGAGCGCAACGAAGCCATAGAAAGGCTATTGGAGAAGAATCGAATCATAGAAATCCATGTAGAGAATATAAAGTACCCTTTATATATGAAAAAGGAGTATGAAGACCTATTCAATGATGTTTTAAGTCAAGAGCCTGCCAAAGCTCGCGGTGCATTTCTTGCGCCTTTGGATAATATGATATGGGACAGAAAACTAATCAAGGAGCTTTTCGATTTTGAATATAGATGGGAAGTATATAAGCCAGCGGCGCAAAGGCAATATGGTTACTATGTATTGCCTGTATTATATGGCAGCAGATTTGTTGCAAGATTTGAACCGATATTGGATAAGCAGACTGGAACACTAATCATCAAAAATTGGTGGTGGGAGCCAGACGTCAAGAGAACGATTAAAATGTGCAAGGAATTAAAACGTTGCATGAAGGGCTTTATGAATTTTACAGAAACACAAAGTCTTAAGATAGAAGACAATGCTCTTGCAACGAGTAAATTGGATTGGCTATTAGAATAGAATCAAAATCTCCTTTGGATGTTAATCCAAGGGAGATTTTATTTAATGCCATTTGCAAAGCAAATCTAGGCAAAAGGGGAAGCCCTCGATGGGCTGAGACTTTTATTTGCTATGCTTTATTAAGAGAGATGTTCTTTGCTTTGCTTGATAATTTGAATTTAATCCAACCTCTTTTATTTAAATACTTCAAATATGCTTTTAGTCTACTATCTATATGCTTGCAATGTTCAGCATTTTCTTTTGATAATATTTGTCCAATTCGATACACTGAGTTATTGCCATCAATTAGCTGCCAGACTCTAATGCAGAGGCTATCAAGTCTAATATCTCTTATGGTTGGCTTTCTGGTAAGCCAAGCTGCAAACCTTTCAATTAAACTAACATGCCTAAATGCCAAATAGACCACATTGTCCTTTTGTATATAGTTGCTATGGCTTTTGACTGGTATATAAAGCATAAAATTGTCTTCATTCTGCTTGTTATGAATCATCATGTATTCACCTCGAAATGCGTCTTTTTTATGGTACCGTGCAATTATTCTGGATATGTTTAGAATCCCTCATTTTGTATGCTTTATTCCGATTTAAGCGATAAAATCTGAAAGAATTATTATGAGAATTTGCATAATAAACTTAGGACATAATAGTTTTAAATGAAGATTGATGAGAGGTGGTTCCATGCTTGATATTGCTTTGCTTGGATGTGGTGGGGGCATGCCAATGCCAGAACGATATCTATCTGCACTGCTCTTAAATTATAAAGGAAGAAAGATATTGGTAGATTGTGGGGAAGGTACGCAGGTTTCTATGAGAATGCTTGGGTGGGGTTTTAAGACCATTGATGTGATTTGCATCACCCATTGCCATGGAGATCATATTGTGGGTTTGCCGGGATTGCTGTCTACCATAGGAAATAGCGGTAGAACAGAAGCCATGACAATAATTGGACCTGCAGGAATAACAGAAACTGTAGCAGGTTTGCGCGTTATAGCCCCCTATCTTCCTTATGAGATTCATATTATAGAGAAGCCCGAAGCGTCCTTTGCTTTTCTTGTACAAGGTAGTTCGTTGGAGTTAAGAGCCTTGGACCTGGAGCATTCGGCACCTTGTTTGGGATATAGTTTTTATATCAAGAGGCAGGCAAGGTTCGATGTGAAAAATGCCATAAGAAACAACGTTCCAAAGCTGTTGTGGAATAAGCTTCAAAAAAACGGAGCTGCTGTTCATGAGGGCATATTCTATACGCCGGATATGGTCATGGGAGAGGAAAGACCAGGCATCAAAGTAAGCTTTGTGACAGATACAAGACCTATATGCAGCATTCCGGCATTTATAGAGGGCAGCGATCTGTTTGTTTGTGAAGGCACCTACGGAGGGCAGGAGGATTTGGGTAAGGCTGTTAAAAACAAGCATATGACCTTTGAGGAGGCCGCAACTCTTGCTGCAGAAGGCAAGGTAAAGGAGCTGCTGCTGACACATTTCAGTCCGTCCTTGCAGGACCCTGTCATGTATCTGCCCTACGCGGAGAGGATTTTTCAAAGGACTACTATAGGACAGGACCGATTGGTGATGCACTATCAGTTTGAAAAGGAAGATAAGACATAATTTGCTTTGCAAATGGCGATAAAAAATAGTCTTGACTCTCAGCTTGTGAGTGTCAAGACTATTGATTGTTAAATTAAATTACTTAACGCCAGCTTTAATGATGTTGTCAGCTAATTTCAGATACTTGCCTACATCAACGCTAACGCTTGTGATAGCGTCAACCTTTACAGCAGCTGATCTCTCAGCACCCTTAAGTTTTGCTGCATCAATTGCTCCATTTGTTGCGCTTACTGTGAAATCCTTATATTTGCCATCAAGGATCTTATTGAAGTCAAGAACAGATGGATGTGTTGCATCTCTTTGGCAAGTTGGGAATTTGCTTAAATCATACCCAGCTTTTTTGTATTCAGTAATCAAAGTTGAGATTTGCTTATCCCAAGCTAAAATTGTGTCTGCTGGTCTGTCAGCAGAAGGTTTTACCATAACATATTGGCCTGCTTTTGAATAAGCAACCTTACCAAAGTTTCCTTGGCCGCCTGAAGATAATATGCCTGGCTTCATGAAGTAATCAGCGCCTAAAACATCGATTAAAACATCATGAGCTTTGCCGTCCTTGAAAGTAACAGCAGCTTTCATCATATCACTCTTTGTAGGAACTGTACTGTACATAGCATAGTTTGTAATAGTTTGTGGTTTTAGATTGCTAGGAAGTTTGTTTCCATCTACCCAAACATCGCCTTTGATTATAATTTCATTGAATGATGCAGAATCATATTGTTCTTTTGTCATAAATCTTAAATGACCTGTGATAGTACAGTTAGTAAGCTTAAAGCCATTAGCTCGTACGTCTACATTGCCATCAAGTGTTCCATAAGAAAGATTTGCATTTTCAGCATCAACAATCAAAGTAGGTACTTTTAATGTAAATAGCTGCTCGCCACCAATATTTGGTGATGAGTGATAGTATAAACCAAGTTTTCTAGCTGGTGCTTTAGCGCCTTCTTTTCTAGCGTCGCCAACCCATACAAGATTACTTGTAGCAGTAACGTTGCTGCCAAGTGTTGTAATCCAAGTTCCCTTTTCTCCTAAGGAATTCTGTATTTCTTTTTCAGTTGTTAGATTTACAGAAGCAGTAGCTACAACATCAGGATAAATACCCTGTGGTCTTGCTGGTACTACTGGTAC
>JAQSYB010000241.1 GCA_029256365.1 Clostridia bacterium | reverse complement strand
TCACTGATGATATCCTTTGGATCACGACTTCTTTCTCTCCCTCTTACATGGGGTACGATGCAATAGCTGCAGAAATTATTGCATCCATACATAATCGTTACCCAAGCTTTGAATTTATCATCTCTTCTTACGGGTATATCCTCAACGATGATACCTTCCGTATTCATGATATCAACTAAGGTATACACTTCATTCATTGAGCGCTCTAAAAGCTCAGGGAATTTATATAAATTATGAGTTCCAAATACCAAGTCCACATGTTTATATTTCTTTTTGATTGTTGCAACTGCATGCTCCTGTTCCATCATACAACCGCATATACAAAGCAGCATTCCCGGCTTGTCTAGCTTCAACTGCTTAAAGGCGCCTATATTCCCATATAGCTTAAGCTCTGCATTTTCTCTGACACAACATGTATTAATGATAACAACATCTGCTTCTTCCCTTTTTTCTGTCTTATGATAGCCCATTTCATCCAACATACCCATTAACTTTTCTGAATCAGAAACGTTTTGCTGGCAGCCAAAGGTGATCATATAATAATTCTTATGCATGCCATTTTTCTGATACTCCATGTCATTGTTTTCCTTGAGGCGCAGCATAATCTCTTTTTGTTTGTTCAAATCAACTTGATCTATTTTTATTTCTTTTCTATCACTCATCAATATCCCTCTTATTATCGTATTTAATTAACTTTCACAATAAACAATATTATAACATAATTAGCCAAAAACCTGAATTACATTACAAAAATGCTATATAAATAATATTACCCACCCTGTGCTTGCTTAGACATCTATTCAATAAATGCAAAAAACAAAAACAGCTGAATTGGCGTATTAGCAGCTGTTTTTGTTTTTTAGTGGGCTTCCGCTTTGTTATTGGATTCTTTTTGTTTGAGCTCATTGATAATCTCACTGGCATCTCTTTTACTGAGATCTTTGCTATAGCTTTTTCCAGTCATATCTTGCATCGTTTTTCGGAGTTCATCGTTTGTCATATTAATGCTTTGCGCCAGAGAAAATATTGCATTTAGTTGCGCTTTGGTAGCACCAGGATCCGGGGGATTTAACTCTCTAATATCTTTTATTTCGTCCTTATTTACTTCCCTATTACCATCTCGACTGCCTTCCTTGTTCTCATCCTCTGAGGATGCGTTTCTAGTATCAGGCATCTCTTCAAAACCTGTATATTCTACGCCATAACCTGCAAATCTAAGTGCTCTTGCAATTGCCCTGGTCTCTGCTAACTCCAATATTGCATTGGCTAGTTTTCTGTCTCTTTTGGCAGATGCATTGCCCAAGCCTGCGAAAGTACCCTTTTCTGTCTTAACATGAGCATGAACCACTGTTGAATCATCATTATAATATAATACACTTGTTTCAATTGATAATAGCTTATTTTCATCATGTGCCATCCGTAGGCGCCCACCGACAACAGGATAAATCTTGCCTTGTACCTTCACAAGTTCATCATTTTTAAAATTATTAAGCATTCATACACCTCCTCAACCTTATTTTTGCGCAGGAGAAATATTATATGCAGGCATATAATGAAAGAAAACCAAGTATTAAATGATAAAAATGTCATATAATACTTGGTTTATAAATTTTTTCAATTAAGAATGTCTTTATTTTACTTTATTTTTAACGTCCTTCACTGTGCTTTGAAGCTCATCAATCAAATAGTATAGCTCATCCGTTTTAACGTACTCTCCTGCACTTGCTGCTTCTTGCAGCTGTTCTAAAAGTGCTTCAAAATCATTCTTCAAATGGTCGATATTCGTCTGTATTGATGCAACACTTGCAAAGGATCTCTCTTTTACAACACTGCTTTCCTTGCATGGTGAAAGCTCGATGGTTTGACCCAATTTCGGAATTTCATTTGCTATACCAAAATTCTTAGTAATTAACCTAGAAAGCTCAGTTAATGCTTCATCTTCACCATGGGTTAAGAATATTTTAGATGGTTTTTTCTTAAAACCACTTACCCATTCAAGAAGCCCCTTTTGATCAGCATGGCCAGAGAATCCCTCAATTGAGTAAATACTGCTTTGTACATTGATTTCTTCGCCGAAAAGCTTAACTGATTTTGCTCCATCTACTATCCTTCTTCCTAAGGATTCCTTAGCTTGATAGCCTACAAAAACAACGCTGCATTCTGAGCGCCATAGATTATGCTTCAGATGATGTTTTATTCTGCCTGCATCGCACATGCCGCTGGCAGAGATGATGATGCAGCTTCTTTTTTCAAAGTTAATGGCTTTTGATTCCTCTGATGTTTCTGTAAATATAAGATTAGGGAAATCAAAGGGATTGTCTCCTGATTCGAAGAGTTTAATTGTATCATCATTAAAATAAGTCTTGTTTCTTTCGAATATTTTAGTTGCATTAATCGCTAAGGGACTGTCAACGAAGACGGGTATGTCCTTTAGCTTTGATTCTTTTGCTTCCTTCAAGGTATTCAACTCATACAAAATCTCCTGAGTTCTTTCTACGGCAAAGGAAGGTATCACGATGTTTCCTTTTTTCTTAACTGTTTCTAAAATAATTTCCAGCAGCTGAAGCGCTTTATTTCTTGAATTTGGATGAAGTCTATTTCCATAGGTTGACTCCATAATTACAAAATCAGCTTCATCAATCATCGTTGGATGATCTAATAAAGGTGAATTCTTGCTGCCTAAGTCTCCTGAAAATACAATTTTTATTTCCTTATCATTTTCCTTAACCCACATTTCCAATATGGAGGAGCCCAATATATGTCCTGCATTTCTTAGTCGTAGGGATACATTTTCATGGATTGTTATGATTTCATCATATTCTATACCTTCAAAGTACTTTAATGCATCATGGGCGTCCTCTGATGTATACAATGGTTCCACTAGTGACTTTCCTGCTCTCAAGCGCTTTTTATTGATCCATTCAGTTTCAGTTTCTTGAATAAATCCGCTATCTGGCAGCATAATGCTGCACAAATCCTTTGTTGCTGCAGTAGTAATGATTCTACCCTGAAAGCCCCTTCTTACCAATTGAGGTATTCTACCACTATGATCAATATGGGCATGTGTTAAAATCAAATAATCAATTTCAGCAGGATGGAATGTAAAATCATTAAAATTCAAGTCATCGGCTGCACTTCCACCCTGAAACATACCGAAATCTACTAAAAGTTTCGTTTCGTCTACTTCGCATAAATAACAGGAGCCTGTCACCATTTCTGCTGCTCCTAAAAATGTTATCTTCATATGCCACCTCCTATGTTTCTTTATTTTAACTATTTCGACATCTTAATAAAAATCACCTTTTATTCCTATTGACAACTTAATTTATAAAATATATATTAATATTGTATTTATCGGGGCATGGCGCAGCTTGGTAGCGCGCTTGGTTCGGGACCAAGAGGCCGCAGGTTCAAATCCTGTTGCCCCGACCAGTCAAAAACACTGTTGAAACGCTTGCTATCAAGCTTTTGAACAGTGTTTTTTATTTGCAATATATTTTATTATGGCTGTATTTGTAATGAATATACAGTTTATGAAAAAAATAGCTGGT
>JAQSYB010000240.1 GCA_029256365.1 Clostridia bacterium | reverse complement strand
TCCAGATGGATATGATGCTCCGCTTTTAGCAGCTCCGACTTTAAGGCAGCAAATTTATCATTGCCATTATTGAATATTTCAATTTCATTGTTGGCAAAAATAGGCGAATCGCTATTGTTTGCCAACAGCTCCAACAAAGGCTTAAATTCTCTATGATTGGTTCTATCTATAAAATTATCTGCAAACCCTTTTGTGCATTCAGCAAAGCTGTTGTTCAGCTTATGCTTCTTCCAGTTTCTCCCTATAAAAATATAAAGTAAAATACCCAGAGGCGGCAATACCATAAAAACTAGAAACCATGCGATAGTCTTTTCAGGACTTCTTCTTTCGAGTATAATTATAGCTAACAATACAAAGGAATTAACAAAGAATATCCAATCTAATATATTAATCATGTTATAATTCAATGATGTCACCTCGGTCCCTATTATATTAGTCATATATATTCATAGTATTATAATATTTATATTAAGACAATACTACAATTCATCTAGGGTTTATAAGATAGGTTTTCCATTACTATATGGTTTACTAGGGAGGGTTTTTTTATGACACAATACGGAATTGTTCTAGGCGGCGGCGGTGCTAAGGGCTGCTATGAAGTTGGCGTCTGGAAGGCTCTTATCGAACTTGAAATACCCATCAAAACGGTTGTAGGCACCTCTGTAGGAGCTCTAAATGGCGCAATGATGGTGCAAGGAGATTTTGAAATCGCGCATAAGCTTTGGACCAATTTGGATATGCAAAGCGTAATCGATTTAGAAAATACAGCCTTGCCAGAAAACAAGCAGCTTAGCTTAAAGGATCTAATCGCAGCAGCCAAAAAAATATTTGATAACAAAGGTTTAGATATTACGCCACTTAGAAATATGCTGATTCAGTATATTGATGAGACTGCAATCAGAAGATCTCCTATTGACTTCGGTCTTGTCACGTTTTCACTAAGTGATTTCAAACCTGTTACAGTATTTAAAAATGAAATCCCTGAAGGATTATTAATTGATTACCTTCTAGCTAGTTCTTGTTTACCAGGCTTTCGCTCCCATGAGATAAACAGTAAGAAGTTTGTTGACGGTGGTATTTACGATAACATTCCTATTTCATTAATCCTAAAAAAAGGCGTTAAAGATATCATAGTCGTTGATGTGTCGGGTTTTGGTGTGGTACGAAAAGTCAGCTTGCAGGGTTTGAATGTTATCTATATCAAAAATTCTGACCCACTATGCGGCACCTTGCAGTTTGATGGAAAGGTATGCAAAGATGGGATTACCATGGGTTATTTGGATGCCTTAAAGAGTTTTGGATTTTACAAGGGCAAAAGGTACTTTATCAAAGAGAGCAAGGAGACAAACAAGCTTGGGTATCCCCTTCAGCTCAAGGAAATCGATATATTAGATGCTATGCTGGATTTAAAAGCAAATTCCATAGCTGCCAATAATTTAATTAACTATCCCTTACTGCGAACCCTTTACAAATATGTAATAGGCAAGCTCACTTCAACCAATATCATTCACGCTGCAGCTGAAATAGCCGCAGAAGTCTACGATGTTGAACGGTTGGTGCCATACACCTGGGATGAGCTGATAGATGAAGTTCTTAAGTCCTATACTGCCATAAAAATCAGCAATTCAGCAAGCAGCAGTGAAGGTCTCATGAAAACCCTTTTGCGCAGTACAAGATTAGAAGATCTTGAAACCCTTGACATGAAGGGTTTGGCATCCATCAATACAAACTTTGAAAATCAAGATATCAACACCAAGCTGTACCGCAAACTCATGGCTGTTTTTGTACCCAAGGTATGTATTGCCAATATATTTGTTTCGTTGATGCTTTGGAGAAGCAGTAAGCTACAGTAAAAAAATCTGCTGCTGTGGCTTACTTAAAAACTCTGCACCAGTTTCTGTAATATAGACCATCTCCTCAATTCCTACATAGCCTCTAGAGGTGGCGATACCTGGTTCAAGTGTAAACACCATACCTGCTTCCATCGGCAGCTCTACCTGCTTGCTATTGTAGCGACCCTTTTTCGGAGCAAGTATCATTCCTCCATCATGGGCCATTCTGCCGACTTGATGTCCAAGGGCATAATTCCAACTGTCGTATCCTTGTGATACAACATAATTTCTTGCCACTGCATCCGCTTCTTCACCAGTTACCCCTGGTTTCATATATTCAGCAGTTCTTTTTATTGCTTCCTTCAGCGTATCAAAAGCCCTTTGCACTTCTTCACATGCACAGCTTTCACTGTCCTGTAAAATATAGTAGGTTCTTTGCAAATCAGAGCAATAGCCATTTTGCTGCACCCCAAAATCGATGTCCATTACATCCCCTTTGCAGGCTGTAATTTCTGTAGGAGCATTGTGCCCTGGCACAGATTTTGGTCCAAGCATTACACCTGGGCATTGTGCAGCTTGCCAAGATGGCTGTACTCCGTAATGCTTTATTCTATCTGTGAAAAATTGGTGTATCTGCCTTTCTGTTGTTCCCTCTTTAATAAAAGCTCTTGCCTCATCAAATATCTGTTCAGTTGTATTTATGGCTCCAATAATCAGTTGTTTTTCTACGATTGACTTATTCCCTCTCAGCTTTGAAATGATTGTTGCAGAGGAAACGATTTGAGGCTTATTGCTAGAGCTGTTTACAATCTCCTGAAGCAATAAAAATAATCCATGGGATAATCCGTCTGAAGCAGTATCTTCTATAGAAAAATTAACAGCCAATATGTGTATGTTATTGTTGTCCAAGAACTCCCTTAGGGCATCCTTAAAGTCTCCGCTATAGCTTATTACCTCGTCGTAAAGCTTAGTTTGTCTTACTCCTTCTGCATCATTATGCCCTGCAATGACTAGATTCTTATTGCCTCTCATCACGATTATTCCAGATAAAGCAGTAAAATCAATTGTTGATATGAATGGCAGAATAGGGTCATTATTCATAACAGTTTCTCGCACCAATGTAAGCCACATATCCACATATATTTCATCTAAAATCTTACTTGCTTGATTTAATTTTTCTCTTTGCATATCTCTCTCCTTAATTCATAATGTTGACAACTACCATGCCCATATTGGTTTCTATTTCGAATCCATTCATCTCACTGCCTTCATACTGCGCATCTCCACTGCTGCTATAAACAACATTTGGAGTACCAATCATGATTAGCTCTTCAATATTAGGATAAGCATTGATGGAATTACCCAAAATCATATTTGCGCACTCTGCTATCACATCTTTGGTATATTTGTATTCATGCTGTTTCTGTATCTCTTCATACATCATGCTGCGCAATAAGCCCTGTGATATTTGGCTATCCACACTAATCCCAAACAGCCCTTCAAACAATCCTCTTATTTTGATAAAAGCTGTATAATTCAACATATGGAAGCCGACCGAGTGAAATGGAGCAATGCTCTTTATTATGATTTTTTCCCCCAAATGATCCTTCAGAAAGTTAAAGTCCTCAGCCTTCAAATATTCAGCCTTTTCGCACTCTACTATAGGCAATAAAAACTTAAATTTGGTGCCTTGGGATCTTTTTGTAATCAGCTCTATGCTGCCCCCCAGGTTTTCAGTCTCAGATTTTACAGCATAAAGTCCCATACCACGGCCTGATACATCTGTAATTTGGTCCTTTGTCGAAAAGCTATCCCCAAATATTAATTGAATTAATTGCTTTTCATCTAAGATTTCTACATATTTGCTGTCATATAAATCACAAGAAATTGCCTTGTTCTTTATCTTGTCAAAATCGATTCCACCGCCATCATCCTCAATACATATTTCTAATCCTTCATCTTTCACATGAATGTTGCAGCAAATATTGCCCAATTCTGACTTACCCTGCTCCAGCCTTTTGCTCATACTCTCTAAGCCGTGGTCTACACTATTTCTAAATACGTGTACCAAGGATTTTACAAAAGAATTATATTTCTCACTATCAATTAATATGTCATCTCCCGTTATAGAGAAAGCATGTATAGGCTTTTCCAATCTTTCT
>JAQSYB010000239.1 GCA_029256365.1 Clostridia bacterium | reverse complement strand
AAGGCGAAAATAGCATCAGTGCATAATATGTAAATGTAGGGGCAGCTGCCCACAGCTGCCCTTTACTCAATCAAATACAATAAGTGAGGATATTCTATGGAAAATAGATTAAAGATCGTTGTCATAGGCGGCGGTAGCAGCTATACACCGGAATTGGTTGAGGGTTTTATCAAAAGAGCTCAGGAGCTCCCCTTGGGAGAACTTTACCTAGTTGATGTGGAAGAAGGCAAGCACAAGCTTGATATTATATATGAATTGACCAAAAGGATGATTGCTAAGGCGGGCTTGGATATTCAGGTGTATAAGACCTTGAATCGGCGTGAAGCCTTAGTCGGCGCAGATTTTGTAATAACGCAAATTAGAGTAGGTGGTTTGAAGTGCAGAATAATAGATGAGAAGCTGCCACTAAAATATAATCTAATCGGGCAAGAGACCAATGGAGCAGGTGGCTTTGCCAAGGCCCTGCGTACAATTCCTGTTATATTGGAGCTATGCAAGGATATAGAAGAGCTGGCACCTCATGCCTGGCTCATCAACTTTACCAATCCGGCGGGTATCATTACAGAAGCGGTTGCAAGGTATAGCAGGGTAAAGGTGATTGGACTTTGCAATGTGCCAATTGGAATGGTGAACAATGTAGCTAAAATGTTGGATGTTGAAAGCAATAGGATATCTATAGACTTTGCTGGTCTGAACCACATGGTTTTTGGCAAGGAGATATACTTGGATGGAGATAGAATAACAGATAAGGTATTAAGCAAGGTAAGTGCTGGGGCCTATATGTCTATGAACAATATACCGGACCTAGATTGGAGTGAGGACCTTATCAAGGCGCTTAAACTGCTGCCTTGCCCATACCATAGATATTATTTCATGACAGACAAGATGCTTGGTGAAGAGCGAAAGGCTGTGGATGAAGGGATCGGTGTAAGGGGTGAACAGGTGCAGAAAATTGAACAACAGCTCTTCGAATTATATGGAAATCCGCAGCTTGATATCAAACCAGCAGAATTGGAAAAAAGAGGCGGAGCATATTATTCTGAAGCTGCAGTTTCATTAATTAGCTCCATATTTAATGATAAAAAAGTCATCCATACTGTAAATGTTCGCAACAACAAGGCCATAGAGAGTTTGCCAGAGGATGTAATCGTAGAGGTCAATGCTGTGGTAGGTAGAAATGGAGCTGTACCAATGACAACGGGTAAACTGCCTGTTCAGGTAAATGGATTGATTCAAAGCATAAAGTCCTTTGAGCTTCTAACTGTAGAAGCTGCAGTACAGGGGAGCTATTATAAAGCCTTAATGGCACTGACCATAAATCCTCTGGTTGCATCTATCGATCTAGCCAAACAGCTGTTGGATGAAATTTTACAGCAAAATTGCAATTATCTGCCTCAATTTAACAAAGTGCTTCAGGAAAAGGAGTAAGAAATATGGATTATGAAATGACAGTATTTACAATGATTGCACACAGTGGAGAAGCAAAAAGCTCATGTATGGAGGCCATAGGCCATGCCAAACACAGTGATTTTGAAAAGGCAGAGGCATGTATTGAAGAAGCCAATCGTAAGCTGAGCTTAGTCCATGAAACGCAGACATCACTGATTCAGTCAGAAGCCCAGGGCAACGAAACAAAGCTGACTCTTCTGATGATACATGCCCAGGACCATCTGATGAATGCTATGACCATTCGGGATTTGGCAGGGGAATTTGTAGATATGTATAGAGCCCTAAGAAACAATGAAGCTGTGATAAGCAGCAAGCTGAGGTGATTGCATGAGAAAGTTGGGCATATCTATTTATCCAGAAAGGGCTCCAAAGGAGGCTTGGCTAGGGTACCTTGATTTGGCAGCCAATTACGGTTTTACCAGAGTATTTACTTGCTTGATATCTGTAGACGGAGATCGGGATAAAATAATAAAGGATTTCGTGGACATCACTTCCTATGCCAAAAAACTTGGAATGGAAATCATAGCAGATGTAAGTCCTGATGTATTTGACAAGCTGGGTATCAACTACAATGATCTCAGCTTTTTTCAAGGACTTCAATTATCTGGGCTGAGGCTGGATGTTGGTTTTAGCGGAATGGAAGAAAGCATAATGACTCTAAACCCGTATGGTTTAAAGATTGAAATCAATATGAGCGGCGGCACCAAGTATTTGGACAACATATTATCCTTTCAACCCAACAAGGAAAATCTGATAGGCTGTCACAACTTTTATCCACATCGTTATACTGGTCTTTCTAGAGAACACTTCCTAAAATGCTCGAGGCAGTTTAAGGAGCAAGGCATAAAAACCGCAGCCTTCGTTTCATCTAAAGCTGCAGAGTTTGGGCCTTGGCCTGTAAGAGAAGGAATCTGCACCATGGAGCAGCATAGGAATCTACCTTTGGAGATACAAGCAAAGGACTTGTTTCATACAGAGCTAATCGATGATGTCATCATTGCCAATGCCTTTGCCACAGAGGAAGAACTGAAGAACTTAGGTATGCTGGACAGGAATATTTTAACTTTAAATGTTGAATTAGAAGACAATATTCCGAATATATATAGTAAAATTATATTAGATGAGCTTCACTTCAACAGAGGGGATGTATCGGAATATATGATTCGATCGACCCAAAGCAGAGTAAAATATAAAGGCAGCAATTTTCCACTGGTTAATCCTGCTGCCATCAAAAGAGGCGATGTTCTAATAGAAAGCTCCTTATACGACAGATATGCAGGGGAAATGCAGATTGCACTGAGGGATATGGAGAACAGCGGCAAAACCAATGTGGTGGGAAAAATTGTCCAGGAGGAGATTTTTCTTTTAGATAACATCCAGCCTTGGCAGAAGTTTAAGCTGAAGAAATAAACAGGATGTGATGCAAGGATGAAGGCCATAGTAAATGGGAAAATAATTTTAAAGGATAAAATAGTAGAAAATAAGGTGCTGTTATATGATGAATATATTACAGCAATAGAGAACAGCATAGAAGGCATGCATGCTGTGGAGTCTATAGATGCGGGAGGCTGTTATGTTTCGCCGGGATTTATAGATATTCACATACATGGGGGCTTTGGTTGTGATGCCATGGATGAGGATAAGGCTGCTATCGCCGCTATCAGTAAAGGACTATGTCAATATGGAGTAACAGGTTTTTTGCCAACAACCATATCTTCGGATAAAGTAGCCTTGCAAAAGGCATTGAACAATATTCACAATGCTTCACAGGGGGAGTTGGAGGGAGCCAAGATACTGGGCGTGCATTTGGAAGGACCTTTTATAAATCCTATTAGAAAGGGAGCTCATGCTGAAAAGTATATTGTTAAGGCTGATTATGAATTGATCAAGGATTATTTAAATATGATAAAGCTAATAACCATAGCGCCGGAAATGGAAGGCAATATGGATTTTATCCAGTATATGCATCAGCATAAGCAAATTAGCTTTTCCATAGGTCATTCCAATGCGACCTATGAGGAGGCAATGGAGGCTATCGCTGCTGGTATCAAAAGTGCTACGCACATATTTAATGCAATGAGCGGCATGAATCATCGTGAACCCGGAGTAGTAGGTGCGGTGTTAAATAG
>JAQSYB010000238.1 GCA_029256365.1 Clostridia bacterium | reverse complement strand
GGCGATATGATCTACGCAGAATACCCTGATAAGCAGATGGTAGAAAGAATGTCTGAGGAAGCTTATGAAAACATGGTTAAGGATATGCCTGACATGGCTGATGAGCATGATGAGGAAAGACAGTTTGGTGGAAGAAGACGATTTGGTAGAGACTTAATTACTCTGTTGCTATTCAACCAGCTGTTGAGACGTAGAAGACGACGAAGAAGAAGAAGGGACGATTTCTATGGGGATTATGATTATAATGATTTCTATTACAATGAATAATTCTTTTCAATAAATAATATAGCCGGCACAGCGCCGGCTATATTATTTTGTTTGTAGATTCATCAATCCTTAACACTTCTATTCCTTGAAATTCAACCAAAGCATTGGCATTGGTCCACTGTATCAAATCATTTTGCAGCTCTTCTTCTTTTTCAGGCTCAGCTAAGATTTTTAAAATCACTGTTTCGAGATACTGTGTATCAGCGATGAAATAATCTTTTTTGGCTATCTCGTGCTGTATTTTACTTAGAAAGGTATAATCCAAGGTTACGCTGTAAGAAGCATAGGGCTGCAGCTTCATTATACCGGCTGCCCTGATTGCATCGGCACTTCCCTGGGTATATGCTCTGATTAGGCCACCTGCACCCAACATAATACCCCCAAAATATCTTGTTACAACCACTACAGTATTGGTCAAGGCTTCTTTTCTCAGCACCTCGAGGATAGGGATTCCCGCTGTGCCAGAAGGCTCACCGTCATCGCTGGAACGCTGTATATTGCTTGCTTCCCCAATGATAAAAGCAGAACAATTATGGGTGGCATCATAGTGTTTCTTTTTAATAGAATGAATAAAATCTACTGCCTCTTGCTCTGTATATACTGGTGAAATATAGGATATAAATTTGGATTTTTTTTCTAGAAATACACTTTCTGCATATTCCTTGGCCATTCTGATGTTTTTTTTCATTTGATCACCTGCACAGAATAAAAAAGTTATATTCTGCTTTTCGCATTTTTAAACATTTCAATTATATTATACAGCCAATTTTTTTCAATTGCTACTGCTTAAGTGGCAGATTGGCAACTACGAGGCTATCTTACAGTTAAGCCAAATTTTTAAGGATATATATATTATTGAGGGCGGGAATAATTAATACACCACTATAATGTGTTTAACATAATATAATAATGAATTATTTAAAACCAAAATTTGAATTATTTTTGATTGGAGGTAGCAATGGATACCAGGATTTGGTGCGAATTCACATCTCCAGTAGATGTTTGCAGAGAGTTTGTATTAAGAATACTTAAAAAATATGATGTGACTCTTAATTATAAATTGGAATACAAACAGGCAGATGGAAGTTTTTTTGATATGATCAAAACCTATAATCAACATAATATACCTGTCTCAATATGGGCAACCATGGGAGATGATATGGGTTATTGGATAAATGAAAAAAATGCCAAGGACTTTGATCGATATATTAGGGAGCTAATAGAAGAAATTGAACGCCAAAAGTTAACGATAAAAGGAATATGTATTGATATGGAGACCCCTCTGAAGGATGTGCAGAGGCTTTCAAATCCCACAAGCAAGCTAGATCCCATTATATTATTCGGCAAGGCTTTAACACATAATTTAAATAAAAATAGATATAACAAGGCAAAGGAAATACTAAAAGACACTTGTGAGTTTATACGAACAAAAAACCTGGAGAGCTATGCCACTTGTACCCGTCATTGCTATTATGATTTGCGGTTTAAATCAGAAATCATGCAAAATGCAATGGAGATTCCTGTATTTGATATAGAATGGGATAAGTACAATCTCATGTACTATGCTACGATGATTAGGCAAGAACTGTATAGAATTAAGAGGGTAAATGTAGACTATTTGATATATCATCAAATTAAACATTTGAAGGAAGTATTAAGGGATAAACTAGCTGTATCAGTGGGTGTTACCAATATAGGAAAGTTAGGCAATGAACCTCATTATGAGAGCATCGAAGAGTTTTCAAAGGATATTGGCATATTAAAGGAATGTGGTGTAGAAGACTTCTCACTTTTTAGCTTGGATGGATTAATGGAAGAACGAAAGCTTGAAGGTTTTTTGTCCGCCATGCAGAACGCAAAACCTGCAAAACCAGACTTCTGTAGAAGAGTAATTCGGAATGAGGCTTTGGCGGAATTGTTATTAAAGCTAGGAAATGTCTATTATAGTTTGTTTTAAGCAAAATATTTTGAATATTTTGCTATTTTTTTGTATATTATGTCGAAATGAGATGATATAATATATTTACTATATTTTGTAAGTGAGGAACATGTATGAAGATAATTAATATGCCTTCAGAAAGTTATATGCGGGACTTATGCTGTATGAGGATGTTTTCAGCAAGCTTGGAGCTGTAATACTAACAAAAGCCACAGTCTTGGAGAACCACCATATTAATAGATTGATACTGAACGACATCGAGAAGGTTAAGGTATTAATAGAAGTAGAAGATACCACTGAAGAAATTGAGATGCCGGATATCACCAGTATATATGACAAGGTTAAAATCAAATCATTTAGAAATAAGTATATACAAAAAGTAGATGAGGTTACGCATATTATCAAGGCTGTTGGCAGTGGGTCTTACGTGAATATCAATCAAATACAAAATATTAGTAAGCATATTATTCATGAGTTTGATACCTTATCTGATGTTGTGAATTACCTGCATTTGGTAAGGCCCTTGGATGATTATACCTATTCTCACTCTTTGAATGTATCACTTATGGCGATTGTAATTGGCAAATGGATGGGTTTAAGCGAGAAGCAAGTGGACGAATTGGCCATTGCCGGTTTATTACATGATTTAGGTAAAACAAAGGTATCAGATCAGCTGCTTTCAAAGCCAGGAAAATTGACGCCTGAAGAATTTGATGAAGTGAAGAAGCATACAATTTTGGGTTATATGTTGATGGAGAAGGTAGTGGATATATCACCAGAAGTAAAGTATGCAATATTGATGCACCATGAAAAGATAGATGGAACAGGCTATCCCACAGGAGCCACAGAGAATCAGATTCCTTTGTATGCAAAAATTATTGCTGTTGCAGACATATATGATGCAATGACCTCTAACAGAACTTATCGAGAACGGTTGTGTCCCTTTGAGGTGATTCGGGATTTTGAAATGCAGACATATGGAAAGCTAGATACGAAGGTGCTTTCTGTATTCTTAAGAAATATAGCAAATTCATATTTAGGTGATTATGTTGAGCTAAACAATGGAGAAATTGCAGAAATTGTGTTTATTAATATGAATAGAGTATGGCAGCCTATTGTAAGATCAGGCAATGATTTTATTGATTTATCCATGCAAAGTGAAAGCAATAAGTACATAAAACAGATTATTTAAAATAAGTTATATAAAGAATGATGGCCTTAAGCATTTTGCTTAAGGCTTTTTATAATAGCCATTTGCGAAGCAAATCCGGGCAAAAGGCGAAGCTCGATGCGCTGAGCTTTTATTTACAGCCATTTGCGAAGCAAATCCAGGCAAAAGGCGAAAGCGCTCGATGCGCTGAGACTTTTATTGTTCTTTGCAGCCTTTGTATGCAGGGACAGGTAATAATTGAATGATTTATGCAGATAATATAATGAATGGGTTATGGTTTATTTATAAAATGGAGGAGTGTCAGTTTTGAAAAAGAGAAGCTTGGTTTTGACATTGATGGCAGTTGTGGCAGCCATTGCAGTGAATGTATTCACCTATACAAATATTTTAAACGGCTCCAATACCATATTAAATCTCGTTAAAAAATTCAATTTTGCATATGTTACACCAAAAACTTATATTAATTTGGTCAATAAGCTTCAAAAAAAGCCGATTTCTCATATGAATGGGCAGAAGC
>JAQSYB010000237.1 GCA_029256365.1 Clostridia bacterium | reverse complement strand
ATGGTGGGCGGTACTGGAATCGAACCAGCGACCCCTACGATGTCAACGTAGTACTCTAACCAGCTGAGCTAACCGCCCGTGTATAAATGATTATAGCACTTCCCATAAGCTCTGACAATAGCAAAAAGCCTGAAAAATTCAGGCTTTTTGTATAAACAGTCCAGCTTATTCTTCGCTGTCATCCTTCTTTAGCTTAATCTTCTTTACAAGCTCTGGTACCATATTAACCAGTTTGTCGAGATTGCATTTATTCTTTACTGGAAGCATTGATACTTCTCCATTCTTTATTACCAACACCGCATCAGGTGTTATCTTTGCGCCTACGCCTAAGCCTGTTCCAGTGCCGCCATTGCCTTTTTCGTCGTTGCCGCCGCCACCGCCGCCGCCAGCACCAAAGGTTACTGTGATGATTGGTATAATCGTTGTTTCACCAATTTCCATTGGCTGGCCGATTACTGTTTCAGTTCTGAAAAATTTCTCCAAACTGTTAAATAGGGTCTCCATGCTTTCATTTACTGGTGATTTTGTTTCCATTGCGATTCCTCCTCTTAATTCTGTTCTTTTAACATTACACATTTACTTTGATTTAAGTTTCACTTTTTTGTTTCTTTTGAATATTTTTGTTCTGATATCCTTTTTCAGTGCAAATCTGGCAGTATCCCATGCGAGCTTGCCTACACGGATGCTGCCCGATGTCTTTAGCTCAAGCTCCAGTATTTCTTCTGTAAAGCAAGGCTGAAGTTGTATTCTGCTTCCAGGCCATATGCCCTGCAGGGTATATATAAATCCTGCTGTCATTCCTGTGATGGATGGATCATCAAATCCATAGGTTCCATGAATGTGCAGGTAATTGGGAACAATCTGCTTCACTATCTTTTTTAGATATTTGAAGACTTCCTTTATGAAACTTGTTTCAAGCATGCTTTTTAGATTGTTTTCTTTCTTTGCAGCCTTTTTGACATTTTCAGTAATCTCTTCAGTTTCTTCAACTTCTTTTTTATCTCTTGTTTTCACTGTAAAAACTCGCTTGCTGCCAAGGAATACTTCTGTTGTATTGCTTTCCTCGCTTCTGGTCCCCCTAATATTAAAAAGATTCCAAAACCAGCCTACTTTATAGCTGAAGGTAATTCCCCCATCAACTTCTGCTTCACCCTTGTATTGAAAGGGCACCACAAGCATAGTTACTAAAAAAAGCAACAGTGCAATTAGCAAATATAGAATTATTTTTAGTATCAACAAAACAACCCACATATAACTTCCCCCGATGTCCCCTATATTTTATAAGGATGCAATAATCTTCTTGAAGCTATTTTTTACGTAGCTTTTTAGGGCTTTGTTTATACCCTTACCTGCCTTTTTTGCAGTATTGGCTGCCAGTTTGCTTCCTGGCAAATAGGATGTATAGATGGATGCATTGCTGACAACCATCTTATTTATTTTCCATATCTTTGAGACACCCGCTTTCAAATGATTGATCTTAGAGCCCTTATAGCATTTATCTAGGACCTTCATACTAAACTCATCTAAAAGCTGGTTGTTTGGCAAAGCTCCGAAATAATCATGGATGCTGTCTTCCAGCTTATTCATTAGCTCTAATTCAAATCTGCAATCCTGACAAACTGCAATATGCTCTTTTAACACGATAAGCTCCAAGGGCTCAATGGTGTTATCTGCATATTTTTGAATGATGTCTTTATCAAACCTACAACTCATGATTTTTCCTCCTTCTACACATATGGCTTTTGTTGACTTTTGTTATTTTACTCATTTATAGATTCACCGCTTGATACAATCTATCTTTTAATGCATTTTTTGCTCTGTACAAATCCGTCTTGACGGTACCCAAAGGAATTTTCATCAGCTCTGAAATCTCCTCATAGCTCAGATCTTCATAATATCTTAAAATCACAACCATTCTTTGCTTTTCAGGCAAGCTATCGATGTGTTTTTTTATGATCAGCTTCATCTCGTTGCTTTCAACCTCTTGCTGCGTATCTTCCGTTGAAGCCAGCTGTTCTTCTAGACTAAGCGCATCTTCTCCATTATCTAAGGGAAGACAGGTCAATGTATTCTTTCGCTTTTCATTTATGCAGGTATTGACCGCAACCCGCCTAATCCACGGGTGAAAAGGATATTTGTCATCAAATTGATTGATATTTTTATAAAGCTTTATGTATATTTCCTGCATCAGTTCTAGGGCAATCTGCTCGCTTTGAACATAGCTGAAGCATAGCTTAAACAAATAGTTTTGATAAAATTTAAAAAGCTGCGCAAAAGCATCTTTATCATTCTTTTTGCATCGCTGTATAATGCTTTTGTCTATGTTCATGGAACTCCCTCCTTTGCTGACATCAATAAATACACATAAAATTTGAAAAAGTTTCATTTTATTGAACATATTTTTACTATTAAAAAAAATCATTTGGGCAAAGCTAATATTAGTGTCAAATCTAATGGCTGAGCATGTCCAAATGCTATTTAAGCCTAAAACGAAAGGATGATTGCTTTGAAAATTAGAGAAATAATGACAACAGATGTAAGAACTGTATCCGCTACTGATAGTATATCAGAAGCAGCGAATATAATGAAGCAAATAGATGTTGGTGCAGTACCAGTTATAGATAATAATATCGTTGTAGGAATCATTACTGACCGCGATATGGTGCTTAGAAGTGTTGCTGAGGGTAAAAATCCGAATGAAAGAGTATCTACAATCATGACAAAGGACATCACCACAGTAAATCCTGAAATGGATGTTCATAAGGTTGCTGACATCATGGCTTCAAAACAAATAAGAAGACTGCCAATTGTTGAGAACAATCATTTGGTAGGAATCGTTTCAATAGGCGATATGGCTGTTGAAGAAATATTTGAAAATGAAGCCGGTGAAGCGCTCCATACAATATCTATGGGAGTTAGACATTAATTAAATTATCCACTATAATCTCCGTTTCGGCGGAGATTATTTTTTATGAGTAGTCAGTATAAAAAACAATTACGGGGACAAAATTTTATTAACTTTAAAAAGCTTTTAGGTGGTAAATATGCTGATAATTTTTATAAGAGCTACGATACTTTATTTATTTATAGTGGTTATTATGCGTTTGATGGGCAAGAAGCAAATAGGCGAGCTTCAGCCTACAGAGCTGGTTGTGGCTTTGGTAATTGCCGACTTATCTGCTGTTCCTATGGAAAACTTGAATACACCGATTTTTTATGGCATTATTCCAATCCTGACCTTGTTTATAATAGGTGAGATTTTTTCTTATATCGCATTAAAAAGTGACAAAGCCCGTGGAATAATCTATGGCAAGCCAAGTATTTTAATTGAGCATGGTAAAATTCTAGAAAACGAAATGCGAAAACAGCGCTTCAATATAAATGATTTATTAGAGCAGCTTCGCATTTCAGGGTATCATTCTATATCAGATGTTGAATATGCCATATTAGAAACAGTTATAGTCGAAGATTTAGACTTAGGGGTAAAACAAGAAGGGCTGCCTATCACTGTGATAATTGACGGGAGAGTGCTTTCCAGTAATCTTCATTTGAAGAATCTTGATGACAATTGGCTTAAGGAAGAGCTAAAAAAACATCACATCTCCTCTCAAAAAGATGTATTTTTTGCATTCATCACGGATGACAATGAATTCAAATATCAACTAAAGGATAAAAGCAACTCCAATCAATAGATATTTTCACGAGGTGAACGATGAAGCCATTATTATTAGCGATGTTTTTTCTGATAATTATCATTGCCGGCAGTCTATTGACAATGACCTATATTGGTAATGAAGCCGAGTCACTGCTTATCAATTTGAATGAGCTTGAAAGGCTGATAGACGCGGATGATTGGCCCAGTGCACAATCATCATTTCAAGGCTTTAAAACCAAATGGGCTGAGGTGGATCACAAATGGTCCATGCTGATTGATCATACTGAAATTGACTATATCACGATGGATCTAGGAGAATTAGAGGCTTATATAAAAGCAAAAGACAAAACCCATGCTTTAGCTAAGTTAAGCAGCTTGCTGCTGCTGGTAGAGCATATCCCTGATAAGGAATATCCATCACTAAAAAATATTCTCTAAGACCAATACTAGGCTATGCCAACTTTTAAAGAGACTGCCATGCACTTTTCAAATTCTGTATATCCTGTGGCACCGGTGCAATAAACCTGTGCCACTGCTTTGTAATTGGGTGCAGCATCGTAATTTTTTCTGCGTGCAAGGCTTGTCTATTGATACCCTCTGTACTGCCGCCGTACATGATATCTCCTACTAAGGGATGCCCTATATAAGACATATGCACTCTTATTTGGTGTGTCCTTCCTGTTTCAAGAATGATATTGACTATGCTATACTCACAAAACACTGCTGTGGTCTTAAAATGAGTTACAGCCCGGTCTCCATCCTCTCTCACCACTCTTATCATGGACTGCTCTTTTTCCCGGGCAATAGGCAGATCAATGGTACCCTCCGCCTCTTGCATTCGCCCATGAACCAATGCCAAATATTCCTTTTTAAATTCCTCTTTGCCTACATAGTGGGATAGCAAATGTTGTATGTGTGCACTTTTTGCAAACATCACCAAGCCCGAGGTGTCCTTGTCCAGCCTGTTTATGGGTCTAATCTTTATGGCTTTGTCCATATTCAGCCAATAATATGCCAAACCGTTGGCCAAGGTGCCCATAATATGTCTGCGTGTTGGGTGCACCGGCATGTCAGGACCTTTGTTCAGCACAATGATATGCTCATCCTCAAATATGATATCCAGCTGCATTTGCTCAGGCAGAATATTCTCTGACTCAGTGTCCTGAAAGCTTACTTCCACTATATCCTTTTCTTTCAAAACTGTGTTCATATGGCAATTGACACCATTTACCGTTACTCCACCGCATTTCTTCAAAGCGATGATGCTTCTGCGAGAAAACTGCAGCTTGCTTTTCAAAAAATCCTTTAAAATCCTTCCGTTT
>JAQSYB010000236.1 GCA_029256365.1 Clostridia bacterium | reverse complement strand
TTAGGCTTGACCTCTATTCTAACTGGATCTATTAAAATAGAACTGACAAGCTGTGAAACTCCCTGTGGCATCGTTGCTGAAAACAACATGTTTTGTCTTTGCTCAGGCAGCTGTGCTATGATTCTTTTTACATCATGAACCATTCCCATATCCAGCATGCGATCCGCTTCATCCAGTACAAACATTTTTACCTGATTTATTTTTATGAATCCCTGACCTATCAAATCAAGCAGTCTACCCGGTGTTGCTACCAGGATATCTGCACCTGTTCGTAATTCCCGTGTTTGGTTGTGCTGTGATACCCCGCCGTATATGACAATGGTTCTTAAGTTTAGATACAGCCCATACGTTTCAAAGCTCTCTCCAATCTGAATCGCTAATTCACGAGTGGGAGCCAATATTAATGCACTAATTTGACGAGTATTCCTTGGACCGCTTATTTCACGGGTAAGAGTTTGCAGTATGGGTATTGCAAAGGCAGCTGTCTTTCCAGTTCCTGTTTGAGCGCAACCCAACAAATCCCTTCCTGCTAGTATAGATGGAATCGCCTTTTCCTGTATCGGAGTAGGCTCACTATATTTTTCATCTTTTAATGCCCTCTGAATTGGCATAATTAAATTTAAATCCTTAAATAACAACTTTTATCTCCTTTTTCGTTACACAATTTACCTAAGTGATGCATGTCACGAAATGCAGCATGCAACACCTATCATAACATACTTCCACAAATATACCCAATATTTTCCCATTTATATCATTATAGAAGACAATTTCTATAGTCCTTCTCTAAGAATTGGCATACTCATACATCTTGGACCACCACGTCCTCTGGATAGCTCATAGGAGTCAAATTCCAATACTTCAATGCCATTTCTTCTTAAAGCAGCATTCGTGATATGATTCCGGTTGTAGCAAGCAACCTTCCCTGGTGATATAGCAAGGGTATTGCTTCCATCACTCCACTGCTCTCTACCCGCTGCAATACTATCACCATCTCCGCATCGAATCAGATTTACCGCAGATACACCCAGATGTTCCTTTAATATAGTAGTTAAATCTTCATGTTCATATCGTATATGAAGTTCATTATTTTTTCCCTTACTAATGCTATATACATCCAGGGGTGCTTCAATCCCTGGGTATATGGTAAACTGATCATAATCAACCATTGTAAAGACTGTGTCCAAATGCATATAAGCCCTGGTTTTTGGAATATCAAAAGCAAGTACAGTTTGAAAGCTTTGATCTGAGCTCAATAGCTTGTGCGCCATTCTCTCAATTGCGATTGGATCCGTTCTTTGACTAATTCCTACAGCGATTACTTTATCAGAGAGAACTAGAATATCTCCTCCCTCAATTGGATGGGTTTTATCTCTGTTATACCATCTTGGTACATTCTTAAACCTAGGATGGTAATTAAATATGTATTGTGCAAACAGTGTTTCCCTGTTTCGTGTCTCATTGGCCATTACATTTAAGGAAATTCCGTTTCCAATGGATGCAAAGGGGTCTCTTTGAAAATACATATTGGGAATTGGGTCCATATAGAAGGGGTACGGATTCTTAACCATGTCCCCCAATGCTTTAGGCTTGACATGCTTTAGCTCCTCTTTTCTCACTCCCGAAATGCATTTCCTAACAAGTTCCTTTGGGGAATACACGCTGAAAAACTCCATCAAAGCCTCTTGAAGTCCCGCTGTTGTAATCTTTGCCTCTTCCATAAATTGCTTCAAGAATTCTTCCCTAACCTTTGGCTCTTCCAAAACTTCTGCCATTAGATCTGTAAGATAAACAACCTCTACCCCTTCACCTCTTAGAATGTCAGTAAATTGGTTGTGTTCTCTTTGGGCCTGGTCTAAATATACAATTTCATCAAATAGAAGCTTTCTTAAATAATCAGGCACTATATTTTCTACTTCTTCCCCTGGACAGTGAACAAGTACTGATTTCAATTTTCCTATTTCATTGTAAACAGATATACTATGGTTTGCAGTCATATTCTTCACCCTTTCCATATATGCTCTATCCTTTAGTTTTTTCCTATTAAAACTTCATTATCCCTGTGAACGAATTATAAATATTTATTGTATAAGACTTACTATCATATTATTGCCTATCTATTACTTTCCATATGCGTATTCTGCTCCCTATCATTGCTTCCACAAATACTATATCAATGACCTTGTTAGAGATCGAGATATTCATAGTACAAGCAGTTCTTTCTTCTATGTATTTAATAATCATTATTAATACGTAGTAATTTTTATTGAATATACTTGTTTTTTTTGCTAAACTATATATAATACAAAACAGCATGGATATGAAACCCAATATGAATATACAAAGCATCCCCATGCATCATATCTGTTCATTTCCAATGATGTGCAACGAAGGAGGAATCAATATGTACAAATTTATTGTAACAGTACTTATACTCAGTTTAATCATCTCAGGCATATACATTCCCGAAGCAGTATATGCTGATACCATTCTTCCGGACAAGCTATTATCCCTGGGTTCTCAGGGGTTAGAGGTAATAAATGTTCAAGAAGCTTTAAATCAATTGGGCTTTTCCCTAAAAACAGATGGTATCTATGGGCTTGCCACGAAGCAAGCAATTTTAGATTTCCAAAGAAAGTATCCTGAATTACCGGATGATGGTGTTTATGGTCCAAATACAGGATCATTTCTAAAAATTGCTTTGGGGGAAATACAAGACCCGAATAGTGGACAAGACCCCTCAGAAGCCAACGTGAATGACAATCTAAATGAAGATAAAGCCTTAACCTACAATGCAGAAGCGAAGGGCTTAACAAATACTGTTCCTCAGGATTTTATAGAAGCAAATCGCAGCAGACTAGAGGAATTGAATGTAAGCTATCCAATTATTAAAACATGGAATACGCAGCTTCCAGAAGAGCTGCAAAAAAACTTAAAGTACAATCAGTATTTAATCGCTTATGACTACTTTCTAGTAACAACTGGCTCATTGAATGTAAGAGAATTGCCTACAACAGAATCTCCAATCACTAAAAAAATCCAATACTTTGACAAGGTCAACCTTATTCAAGAGGTCAAAGGTCAATATTTGGCAAGCTATGCATCAGATAGCTGGTATCGAATATTTTGGCACGAAAATGGAGAAATAAAATATGGTTTTGTTTTCTCCAAACTAGGTGAACCTAGATCCTTTCGGTTCAGCAAAATGTTGGATGAAGTAAAGACCATGCAAAAAACAATTGAAGAAAATAAGGTTGGCCATATTACAAATTATAAGAACATCAATGGTCTTCCTTTAGCCTATAAGGGCGGCAATACAGATGCCTACGATAATGATAGAAGCCAAAGTGCTCCAGGATATGTTAATTTAGCTAAATCCGATTTTAGATATTTCCCGGATGGAATGATTGTATCTATTTTGGCTGAAGTAGAAGGCTATTACAAGGTTACTACCCCAACATACGAGGGAGAATACCTTGTTCCTAAAAAATATATTACATTTAAAAACACTCCGCAGCAGCTAAAGAAGGTTATTGTTATAGATGATATTAACCAAAATGAAGGTGTCTTTGAATGGAATGTTGATCACTGGGAATTGGTATCCTACATTTATG
>JAQSYB010000235.1 GCA_029256365.1 Clostridia bacterium | reverse complement strand
AGCGGCTGTCTCTATTCAGCATATGAAAGCATTTCTTTCCAAACACCATTTCTGGAGTAGTTTGAAAGAATTCATAGCCTGATTTATTATAAAACAGCAATGTATTATCTGGCTTATACACACCAATAATGTCATGAATGCCTTCAAGAATTCCATTAAAAAGCTTTTCTACATCTAAATCTAGATTATTGCAGATTGATATCAAACTACTTTCCAAATCATCAGCTCCTAGCTTAAAAGGTAAATTGTATATTTTATCATTTGTTGTCATATTATAACATTATTTAGGGAACTATGTCATAAAAACATGCAAATTTCTTTCTAACTTTAAGCAAAAATAAAGCAATAAAAAGTCAAATCCTTTTATTGCTTTATTTCAAACTAAATTTAAATTTGATATGAAAATAAATACATTCATACCAAATATTTTTATGGGAGTTACATAATATAGTACCCCAATACTATTGAATAAACCTTCCAAATAAGTTAAACTTAAGACATGCCGTATTGCAGGCCTAATCCCTGATGAGGGAACGGGGGAAATTATTTGGGGTGAATAACACGACTTATGTGTTTAGGGCTAACTCTCAGTCCGAATCCGTCAACTAACCTCGTAAGCCTAGGAGAGGAGAGATCAAACTGAAAAAAAGTAAACTACTGTTATTTTTACTGTTGGTGATTTTTTCATTGAGCTCTGTTGCATACGCGGACACTTATAAGGATGGCAGCAAGGGACAAGCCGTTGAAGATATTCAACAGCAGCTGAAGAAGCTAGGTTTCTTTCAAGGTGAAGCAACAGGCTACTTTGGTCCGCAAACAGTGACTGCAGTGAAGAGATTCCAATTGAAGAGAGGCTTACATGCTGATGGAGTAGTAGGATCTGGTACTTACAAGTACCTATTTGAAGGTGTAAGCAAGACGGAGAGCTCAAATTCGAAGACTCAAGCCAATGACAAACATGTAATTAGCATCAAAGAAATTCAAACAGCATTAAAAAAATTAGGTTTTTACACAGGAGCAGTTGATGGGTTAACTGGTAAAAATACCGAAGACGCAATCATCAAGTTCCAAAAATCTAATAAGCTAACTGCTGATGGAATTGTTGGCACTGGTACTTCTAAGCTTCTATTGGCAGCAGCTGATAAAAGCACAAAATCCGAAACGATTTCAACTAATGCTATGAGCATTAAGGAAATTCAGACAGCATTGAAAAAACTAGGCTACTACACTGGTTCAGTGGATGGCGTTACTGGTAGTAAGACGAAAAGTGCCATTCAAAAGTTCCAAAAAGCAAACAAGCTAACTGCTGATGGGGTTGTTGGTACAACAACAAAGAATAAGCTTGTATCTGCAGCAGCAGCAAAAACTGCTACTTCTGCAAAAGCACCTGCAGCAGCTTCAACCAAAGCTGTTACACCAGCAACTGCAACTGCACCAGCAACGGCTGTAAAGTCAGGCAGTGGAGTTGAGTTATTGGATTGGTGGAAAGAAGCTAGTAAGGTTTTTAAGTTAGGCAGTATTGCAACTGTTACCGATGTAAAAACAGGTAAAGCCTTTAAAATTGTAAGAACCTACGGCACAAATCACGCCGATGTAGAAGCTCTTACTGCTGAAGACAGCAAAATTATAAAGGATATCTGGGGTGGCTGGAGCTGGACCAGAAGACCTGTCATTGTTGAAGTAAACGATAGAAAGCTCGCAGCTTCAATGGCAGCGATGCCACATGCTGGAGTAGACAGTCAGCCCGCAAATACATACGTAAGTCAAAGAAGCGGCGGCTATTCCAGAGGAGCGAATTTGGACAAGATTAAAGACAACGGAATGAGCGGACACATGGATGTTCATTTTCTAAATAGTAAAACTCATGGTTCAAACAAAGTAGACAGTAAGCATCAAGCGGCAATAAAGCAAGCTGCAAAATACTAAATTTATAAGCGGTACGGCAGGTTCGGGGACACCCGAACCTTTGTTTTTTTGTCATACCTCCTTCTAATTGCATTTTAATAAATTTTATTTAAAAAAGTATTGCTAATCAATAATAATTATTATATAATAATAAATGTGATTAATAAGCTTACTACCAAATGCATGAAAGCAATTTGGTAAAATATATGAATAAAATTTAGGAGGAATAAAAATGAAAAAGTTCGTATGTACAATTTGCGGTTATATTCACCAGGGTAAGGAAGCACCAGATCAATGTCCCATGTGCAAAGCAAAGGGTGAAAAGTTTGCTGAGAAAAATGAAGAAAATCTAACTTGGGCAGATGAACACACAATAGGCGTTGCGCAAGGTGTTGAGGAAGAAGTGATTGAAGGCTTGAGAATGAACTTCATGGGCGAATGCACCGAGGTTGGTATGTACTTAGCAATGAGCCGTCAAGCAGATAGAGAAGGATTTCCTGAAATAGCGGAAGCTTATAAGAGAATCGCTTTTGAGGAGGCCGATCACGCCGCTAAGTTCGCTGAGCTTCTTGGTGAAGTAGTCGCTGCTGACACTGAGAAAAACCTTCAAATGAGAGTTGACGCTGAGCATGGCGCTTGCCAAGGCAAGAAAGACCTTGCAACCTTGGCAAAGAAGCTGAACTACGATGCAATCCACGATACAGTACACGAAATGTGTAAGGACGAAGCAAGACATGGTGCAGCATTTGCAGGACTTTTGCAGAGATATTTTAAAAAATAATACCAATAAAAATGGTCTGGTGAAGTAATTACCAGACCATTTTTGATTATTTCAGGGCGTCTGCAAGCAAATCCAGGCTAAATAGGAGAAAATCGCTCTCGCTAAGCCCCTCATTTCCCCAGATATAGCTGGCCTCCATAGATGAAACTAAATTCAATAAACCTACTGAAGATAACAATCCGAAATATGCAGCATATTTGGGATTTAGTTTTGCATTGATGCTGCCGTCGGATTGCCCTCCTTCCACAATATCCATATAAAGCTGGACAATTCTATTTTTAAATGCACCCAGTTCTTGATAGCTTGGACTTGCTTCACAATTCTGCTTGTTGTCAGGTTGGTAGTTCATAATGCGGAACATTCCAGGATGATTGATATAGAATTGGTAATATGTCTTGTTTAAGAGACGGAGCTTTTCAAGTGCATTCCTTCCGGTTTTAAGTGCTTCCTCACAATTTGAAATGTAATCATTTGTTCCTTTCAGCGCAACTGCATAGAAGAGATCCTCCTTGCTGTTGAAGTATTGGTATACTGTACGTTTCGTGAGGTGGGACTCTTTTGCTATCTCATCCATAGATGTAGACTCAAAATCTTTTTGCAGAAAGAGCTTTTCCGCAGTATCAATGATCCTTTCCTTTTTCTCCACTTTATTTGCTTCACGTTTTGATAAAACTATTTCCATAATTTGAATTTCCTCTCTTGACACAAAAGTATACTGTTGGTATACTTAAATTAAAAAGTATACTTTAAGTATACCGTTTATACATACAGAATAGAATATTATGATTAGTTTGTCAATCATTATTGATATTCAAGTAGGAATTAGTGTGAGGGAGGAGATATTGGAGTAGCCCAATGCTACATGCCGATGAACGTCATTACTACAATGCTTGTGCTTATAACTATAATAACAATACTTATTAGGAAGTAAAGGGAGAATAAGAATGAAAAAGTTTTTAAAGAATCAAAACGGAATGAACATCGTCGGGCAAGGCGGGAAAATTATTCTTTTGATGTTGCCATCTATAATTGCGACGATATTAGTCCATATCAATCTGCCGCTGATTGCAGCATTGCCAGGGAATATCAGCTTTCTAAAGCTGATTGGTTATTTATTGCTGATTCCTGGTTTGATCCTTTGGGGGACAGCGGTTATCCAATTATTGACCGATTTTCCCAAAGGGAAACTGGTGACCACCGGTGCTTATGGTGTAGTCCGCAATCCCATCTACTCCAGTGCAGCGCTATTCATCTTTCCCTCTATCGCGCTGATGACTTTGACATGGGTTTATTTTGTTCCTTCCACCTTTTTATGTATCGGTGTCCTGTTTTTCATCGGCAAAGAGGAGAAGCAGCTTACGGAGGCTTTTGGCAAGAAATATACAGATTATATGGCAAGGGTTGATCGGTTGATTCCATATAAGAAACCTGGGCGGAAAAGCAAATACAATATTCCAATGGGGTATGAACATGAATCATACCGTTAATACAGGAAAATTGCAAAAGTTGTTACTTGCTTGCGGCATAATATCTTCGCTGCTTTACATCGGTACTGATATAGCGGCATCAGTGCATTGGAGGGAGTCATATAGTATCTTCTCCCAGGCTTTTAGCGAATTGTTGGCATATGAGGCCCCAACAAGACCATTTGTCCTTTCGTCCAGTCTCCTTTATAATGCAATCGTGATTGCATTCGGATCAGGTGTCTGGGTAACTGCCGGTAGAAAACTCTCCCTGAGGGTTACCGCGATTCTGCTGATCGGATACGCAGTAGTGGGGATCGTGACGCCAACCTTCTTCCCTGCTCCTATGCGCGGAGTTGAAGCTACGGCAAGAAATATCATGCACTTGCCTCTAACGGGTATAGAAGTACTCTTTATTCTCTCATCTATAGGTTTCGGCGCTGCTGCATTCGGAAAAA
>JAQSYB010000234.1 GCA_029256365.1 Clostridia bacterium | reverse complement strand
GCTCCAGTATATACTAAGTTCGATAAGTGGACTCCAGGTATCTATGAAGAGATCGTAAAAGAACTAGATAAAATCAAACAAAACAAATAGAGAAAGCTACTTTTATTATGTAGCAAGTAATAAAGTTGGAAGGGGTATTCTCCTTCCAACTTTACAATCATATGCCTATCGTTATTGCAAGGCCTGAAGAACATAAAAATTAAAGTATCACAATCTTTAATTTTTATGATTTTCAGAAAGCCTTAGAATTTAACCCTGGCGATTCCTAGGGTATACATTTAATAGGAGGTAGAAATGAGTAATTTTCTAAAAAGATTTGGAAAAGATTTTGAACTTTATATTGGTAGCATTTTCTTGTCTGCAACTACAATTATTGTAATTATGAACGTCTTTACTAGATATTTTTTAAGGTTTACATTTCACTGGTCAGAAGAAATTGCTGTAAGTGCATTTGTGTGGACTATATTCTTAGGATTTGCTAGTGCTTATAAAAACAGAGACCTGATAGGGGTAGAATTATTAATGAAGTTGCTGCCAAGAAAAGCTAGATATGTAATGGATTTTGTGACTTCCTTAATAATCGTTGTTTTGTCTAGTGCGATGTTTTATTTTAGCTTTAAATATGTAGCAGGATCTACCAAGATTACTGCAGCATTAGAGATATCTTACAAATATATCAATGCATCACTAGTGATTGCCTTTGCACTTGCTGCTGTATACTCAATTATTTTTTCAGTGCAAAGCTTTAAAAAGTTATTTTCAAAGGAAAATGCTGAAATAAATGGGGGAGATAATCAATGCTAGCTATTTTACCAGTTATAGTTCTTTTTATATTATTTTTTCTTAACATACCTATAGCTTTTTCTTTAATGGGTGCGGCATTATTTTATTTTGTATTTATTAACACTTCAATGCCTATGGAAATGGTAGTTCAACAGTTTGTTACTTCGGTAGAATCTTTCCCATATTTAGCAGTGCCATTTTTTATCATGTTGGGCTCTGTCATGAATTATTCAGGAATTAGTGAAGCGTTGATGAACTTCGCAAACACCTTGGTAGGACATATGAGAGGCGGATTGGCGCAGGTTAACGTATTGTTAAGTGCATTGATGGGTGGAATTTCAGGTTCTGCAAACGCAGATGCTGCAATGCAATCCAAAATATTAGTTCCTGAAATGGTAAAGAAAGGCTTCTCAAAGCCATTTTCAGCTGCGGTTACTGCTGCATCATCAGCTGTAAGTCCAGTAATCCCTCCAGGTACAAACCTAATACTATATGCAATTATTGCAGGTGTTACGGTAGGGGATATGTTCTTGGCTGCATATACTCCAGGTATTTTGATGACGATATCTATGGCCATAACTGTTGCGATTATTTCAAGGGTAAGAGATTACAAACCAAGCAGAGACAAAGCAGCATCATTTTTAGAAATTTTAAAAGAATTTATAAAATCCATTTGGGCATTATTGATTCCTTTTGCTATTATTCTTGGAATGAGATTTGGTGTATTCACTCCTACAGAAGCAGGTGGAATAGCAGTATTGTTTTCTTTAATAGTAGGTTTCTTTGTATATAGAAAGCTAGAAATAAAACATTTACCAATCATATTAATGGATACAGTAAAGGGCACTGGAGCAGTAATCATTATTATTGCAAGTGCAAAAGTATTTGGTTACTACCTAACATTAGAAAGAATTCCACAAATGATTACAGAAGCACTAATGAACATGACAACCAACCCGTTTGTACTGCTTATGGTAATAAACGTTATGCTATTAGTTATAGGTATGTTTATTGAAGGAGGAGCAGCATTGGTTATACTTGCTCCATTGTTGGTACCAGCAGTAAAAGCACTTGGTGTAGATCCTGTGCATTTTGGAATGATATTTATCGTAAATATCATGATTGGAGGATTGACTCCGCCATTTGGATCAATGATGTTTACAGTATGTTCAATAATTGGTGTAACCCTAGAGGACTTCATTAAGGAAGTTTGGCCATTCATAGTAGCATTATTGGTAGTGCTGCTTCTAGTTACTTATTCTGAAAATGTTGCACTATTTACTTTAAACTTATTCGAATAAGTATAGAAAGGTAAAGGGTGGAAGACTTTGAAGGATTTAAAGCAAAAGAGCGTATACTTATTAGATATGGATGGAACGATCTATCTTGGAGATGAATTAATTGATGGCTCAAAAAAGTTTTTGGAAGCGATAAAAAATAAAGGGAAAAGATATATTTTCCTGACAAACAATTCTTCCAAAAACAAAGAAACATATGTGGACAAGCTGAATCATCTGGGGATAAAAGCTACTGAAGAAGAAGTATTTACATCAGGTGAGGCTACTACGATGTTCTTAAAAAAGCAAAAAGAAGGAGCAAGGGTCTTTTTATTGGGGACTAAGGCTCTAGAAGAAGAATTCATAAGAGAAGGCTTTGTTTTAGAAAAAGAAAGGCATCAGAATATAGATTATGTAGTATTGGGATTTGACACTACCTTGACTTACGAAAAGTTATGGGCAGCGTGTGAATATATATCTGAAGGGGTAGAATACATCGCTACACATCCAGACTTCAACTGTCCCTTGGCCAATGATAAATTCATGCCAGATGCAGGTGCTATGGCTGCCTTTATACAAGCTTCTACTGGGAAGCTTCCAAAGGTAATCGGCAAACCCAATAAAGAAGTAGTAGAAAGCATTGCTTCAAAGTATGGGTTGAACAAAGACGATATGGCAATGGTTGGAGATCGGTTATATACAGACATAAAGACTGGAGAAAATGCAGGTATCACCTCTGTATTGGTATATTCTGGTGAAACGAAAGAAGAAGATTACAGGAACAGTGAAATTAGAGCAGATTTTGTATTTGATTCTGTAAAGGATATGATAGATTTCGTCTAATTTAGAGTTGTATAAAAGCGAAGGCATTTTATTCAGGTAGCAAAGGTAAATCACTTATAAAAATTAAGGGATGATAGTATGAAAGAAACCATTATTGAAAGAATTGAATCAAATCCGATTATTGCAGCTGTTCAGAATGTGGAGGACTTGGAAATTGCAATCAAGTCCCAGGTAAGTACGATATTCTTGCTCTGCGCGGATATATTTAATGCAAAATCACTAGTTGATAGAATTAAAAGTGCTGATAAAAATGCTTTTATACATATTGATTTTCTAGAGGGCTTGGGAAAAGACGCAAAAGCCATTGATTACATTATCAAAGTGATTGAACCAGATGGCGTCATTAGTACCAAAAGCAGTCATATCAAGATTGCAAGGGAAAAAGGAATGTTTACAATACAAAGATTCTTTTTAATTGATAACAAGTCCTATGAAATGACGACGAAAAGTGTGAAAACGATCATACCAGATATGATTGAAATTATGCCTGGGGTTATGCCTGGGGTGATACAGCGTATTACGAATCAGCTGACGATACCTGTTATAGCTGGAGGACTAATCAGCAGCAAACAGGATATCATGGAGGTTTTGAAAGCAGGTGCCATAGGTGCATCTACCGGAAAAAAACCTTTATGGGAACTATAGTTAATGCTATGAAACTTTATTACAACAGAATATGAATGGCTGAGAATTGGAGAGCCGTGTAACTGAACCTATTTTGAATAGGTTGT
>JAQSYB010000233.1 GCA_029256365.1 Clostridia bacterium | reverse complement strand
CCAAATACTCCCAATAGATTAAATGCTGCAAACTTTAAAATCATTTCTAAAGCAGCATTGCTTTGCTTTTCTATAAAATATTTTAGCAGTGGATAGCTGCCAAAAAACACTGCAAATAATAATAGTGCATTTAAGCTGCCCGATAGTAAAAAAATTAAAATAGCCGAGGCTGTATATACCACTGCACCCCATTTCACATCCAGTTCAACCACTGAAATAGCAATCGTAACAGAAGCCAAGGCATAAAGACTCAGCTTACCTGAAGGAAGATATGCAGCAAAATATACAAGCACCACGCACAAGGCAGTCAAAATCCCCCCAAAGGCTATTCGTCGGCTCATAGCATCACTTCCTCTAGCAGCAGCCAATTAAGTCACCGCCACCACACTCACAGCAGCAGTCAGCGCAATAAAGACATGAGCATATTTGACACATATCAGGGTCATTGCCATAGCCTCTTCTATTGTATGAAGTGGATTGATAGCCTCTATTTGCATTGTTCATAGACTGAAAGGCATTTCTGTACTCTAAATTTCTGGGGTCCATATTAACAGCTGTTTGCAGATTGGCATAAGCTTCGTTGTACCAACCCTTCCTCATACTAATGATGCCCTTTAGGAAGTACCACTCTGCTGTTCTAGTTGCTGCTCTATCCAGCACCTGCTCTGCAGCCGTGATATTGCCTGAATTTACAAAACTCCTTGCCTGCGCAAGTGAGCTGTCTTCACCTCGATAGCTGTTATTATTGTTTTGATAGCCTGCATTTCCAGCTTCAAATTGCTTCATTAGAGTATCATAGGCTGAATTTATTTCCTTAAGCTTTTCCTCCGCCAAATCTGAAAGCGGGTGATTTTGATATTGATCTGGATGATACTTGCGTACCAGTTCCTTATATGCCTTTTTTACTTCCTCAATGCTGCTGCCTTCTCGGACCCCTAAAACCTCATATGGATTTCTCATTTTCATACGCTCCCTTGCTTTTCTGTGAACTGCATTGCTTGCAATCCCCACACAAAATATTATTAGTTTTATTGTTCATTCCCATATAGACTATGTTTTCTATGATCCCTTTATGATTCATGTCCAACAGTTCTATACAGCCAGCTGCTTGACTTAAAGTAAAGATTAAATCTCTCTCTATGTCTTGCTTTATTTCATTCTTAAATTCTGCTGTGGGCTGTTGATTATAACCATACTGCAGCAACAAAGGATTGTAGCTGCCGCTTTTTATGTCCTTTTCAATGTCATCATAAGCATCAATGGTGTATATCCATTTGCCGATGTTATAGCCCAGCCACCCCATTGCTTTTTGTACTTCTTGGTTTGCATCCCTGCAGCCAACGAGCAGTATATCTCTAATCATTTCGGCAGTAGGCTCTGCAGCTTTATCAATTGAGCTGCATTTTTCTTGCTCTAGCTTGCTTTGTTTTGCCAAAGCAGCTTTGATAATAGAATCTGTGTTCTCACTTCTTTTGCTGGCCTTGCTGTAGCCTGTGCCAAACAAAAGCTTTGCTCCATAGGATGCAAGATGCTTTTCATCCTGCCAATTGTCTATTAATTTATAATACGTCAAAAGGACATTTATGTCTGCTGCAAAGTCTACATATTTATTGTCCCGAACCACCCATTTCTTTTTAAAAGGGTTCGCAATGCATGCTTCTTTGTTCATTGTAGAGCTTTCCTTGTTCACCGCTGCCAGCAGCAATCCCAGAAATACTGCTTCATAGTTCAAGGCAAAGCGAGCGATTGGTCCAAAGCTTCTCCCCATACTTTTGCACACACCGCAGTAGTATGCTCGAAACAGCTCAAACTCCTTCATTTTTAACTCCGGCTTATCCGGCATGATATATCCAAACATGACTTCTCCTTATTTTTGAATGTTATGGTGTAGGGGACGATTTCTATGCAAAGTCATCAACTTAGTTTACCATCATTTGTCATCCTGAGCAAAGCGAAGGATCTTAGAAATGTACTTAAGATCCTTCAGTCGTTCCTCCTTCAGGATGACATCCTATTATAGATTTGAAATGATATATGGAAAATAGTATTATCTTAATTTGATGACATTGGTTTCCATGCCGACCCGCAAATAGTGTTGTCCTTATTCTTCAGTTTCCCAGTTTAATGCCTTGGAAACTGCCTTTTTCCAATTCTTATATAGCTTAGCTCGATTTTGTTCCTCCATTTGTGGTACAAAGCTTCTATCCATACTCCACCTATCTGAAAGCTCTTGTTTGTTTTTCCAAAACCCAATAGCCAGACCTGCTAAAAGTGCAGCTCCCAAGGCTGTTGTTTCAGTGATTTTAGGTCTAGATACAGGCACACTCAAAATGTCTGCCTGAAACTGCATCAAGAAATTATTGCTTACAGCCCCACCGTCAACCTTTAGCTCTTTCAGCTCTATACCAGAGTCCTGCTGCATCGCCTCCAGAACATCCCTCGTTTGATAAGCGATGGACTCCAAAGCCGCTCTGATAATATGATATCTATTGGCACCTCTGGTTAGCCCTGTTATGGTTCCCCTTGCATACATATCCCAATATGGTGCGCCCATTCCTACAAAGGCGGGGACTAGATAAACACCATTGTTGTCCTCCACCATTGTTGCATAATATTCACTTTCTGATGCTTTGTCAATGAGCTTAAGCTCATCACGGAGCCACTGTATGGTCGCTCCTCCCATAAATATACTGCCTTCTAAGGCATATTCCAATTTATTATCCACATTCCATGCAATGGTTGTTAATAACCCATTCTTAGATTGTATCATATTGCTGCCGGTATTCATAAGCATAAAACAACCTGTCCCGTAAGTATTCTTGGCCATTCCCGGCTGATAGCAGGTCTGCCCAAACAACGCAGCCTGTTGATCCCCAGCTGCACCAGCTATGGGTATTTTGATTCCTGCAAATAAGCTTTCATCTGTATATCCATACACCTTGCTCGAGGGCATAACCTCCGGCAGCATGGAACTGGGGATATCAAACTCCTGAAGCAGCTTCTCATCCCATTTCAATTCCTTTATATTAAAAAGCATCGTTCTTGAAGCATTTGAATAATCCGTTACATGCACCTTGCCCCTAGTCAGATTCCATATGAGCCAAGTGTCAATGTTGCCAAACAGCAGCTCTCCTGCCTTTGCTTTTTCCCTTGCACCTTCTACATGGTCAAGTATCCATTTTATTTTAGTAGCTGAAAAATATGCATCGATCACCAGGCCTGTATTGGCTTTTATGTAGGGCTCCAATCCCTTGTTTTTAAGCTCTTGGCACATATCAGCAGTTCTTTTGCATTGCCATACAATGGCATTGCATACAGGTTTTCCCGTATTTTTATCCCAAACCACTGTGGTTTCTCTCTGATTGGTTATTCCTATGGCTGCAATGGCGTCCGGTCTCAGTCCCAGGGTTTCCATCACTTCTCTGACTACACCAATTTGAGTTCCCCATATCTCCATGGCATCATGCTCTACCCAACCTGCCTTGGGATAAATTTGTTTAATCTCCTTTTGTGCAATGCTTATTATCTCACCACTATGATTGAAAAGTATCGCTCTAGAGCTTGTGGTGCCTTGATCCAAGGACAATATGTACTTTTCTTTCATCATTTTTCTCCTTTATAGATATTTCAGCTGACTAAACATTTTAGAA
>JAQSYB010000232.1 GCA_029256365.1 Clostridia bacterium | reverse complement strand
ATAATATTATTATACTTTCATAGTATAAAAGTACAGTTTGTCTAATTGTTCGCCGAGAAAGGTTGGTGCCCATGGCAAAGCAAAGCGGAAAAAAATATCAAAACCTACTTGATAAAGCGGAGGAGCTTTTTTGGAAATATGGCTATACCAGCGTATCTGTTGATCAAATAGCCAAAGAAGCAGGAATCAGCAAAATGACCATCTATAAACACTTTCACTCAAAGGAGGATCTTTTTGTAGCGGTTCTTATGAACAACACTGAATTCCACCTCAATAAACTTATCGAAAAAATAGATGAAAAATACCACACCCTTGATAAAATAGAAGCCATGTATCACTATATGCTGGAAATAAACAGTCAGCTGTCCCCTGTTTTTGTTAAGGAAGTAATGGATCGCGTCAATGTATTGACAAAAATTGTGGCTTATAAAGAAAAGAGAACCTTAGAAATTTGGCGCAATATCGTTGAGGATGGTATACAGAAAAAAGAAATTAGAAATTTGGATATTGATTTTATCTCTAATCTTCTTTTATATATGCCTACCATCTTTATGAAAACAGATTCCTATATTGATGAAGCCAAAAGACTTAAGATGTTTGATAATTTCTTTGATTTTATGCGCTATGGTCTATTAGGAGGTATAGAAAGCCCTAAGGAATCCACTGTAAAGGAGGGAATATAGGATGCAGAAAAATATCTTGATGCAAATTGAAAATTTAAGTAAAACCTATCAAATGGGAGAAGTATCTGTAAAGGCTCTTGAGGAAACTTGCTTTGAACTATTTGAAGGTGAATTTGTTGTTATTTTGGGACCTAGCGGTTCAGGAAAAAGTACACTGCTTAATATATTGGGCGGAATGGATTTACCTACTGAAGGCCGTGTTTTGGTTAAGGGTGAAGAAATAACCAAGTACAATGACCGTAAGCTGACTACCTATCGCCGTGAAAAAGTCGGCTTTGTATTTCAATTTTATAATCTAATGGCAAATCTTACAGCCAAAGAAAATGTTGAGCTTGCCACAGAAATGTGCAAAAACGCCTTAAAAATAGATGAGGTCATGAAAGAAGTTGGACTAGAGGATCGTATGGATCACTTTCCATCACAAATGAGCGGCGGAGAACAGCAGCGTGTTGCTATAGCAAGAGCCGTAGCGAAAAATCCGCTCTTGCTTTTATGTGATGAACCCACAGGGGCACTGGACTTTAAGACAGGTCTATTGATTCTATCCTTGCTACATAAAATCAATAGAGACTTTCATAAAACTGTCGTTATCATTACTCACAATGCAGCCATCGGAGATATGGCAGACCGGGTAATCAAAATGCGAAGCGGCAAAATAGTTGAAATAAAAGAAAATGCCAACCCAATTTCGCCCGAAAGGATTGAATGGTAATGAAAAAGCTAGATCTTAGGCTGCTTAGAATGATCAAGCATTCCAAGGGACAATTTGTATCCGTTACTGTAATCGTAGCAACTGCATTGTGTATTTACGTGCTATTCAATATGACGACCATCAATATAAACGATGCAGTCACTTCATATTATAATATCACCAATACAAACGACCTTCATGTTCAACTCGTAAAAATACCAAGCAATGCTGTAGATGATCTGAAATCCATTGAGGGTATCAAAGAGGTTCAAGGCCGCATAAGCTTTGATGTACCACTAAGGGTTGAGGATAAGGATGAAAAGGTAAGTATTCGTTTGATTTCGCTCCCTTTAGAAGGTGAAAAAATCAATAAGCTATATTGGCCTAGCGGCCATCCTGTAAAAGTAGATACCAATAATCTTGTGCTATTAGAGCAGTTTGCCATAGCAAGAAATATCAAAGCCGGGGACACAATAATCCCCTTTATAAACGGGCGAGAACATCAATTGACTGTCACTGGTATTGCTGCCAGCTCAGAGTTTATATATCTGATGGAGAACGAGCAAACTCTTTTACCTGTACCCGATAAATTTGGCGTGGCATATGTAAGCGAGGAATTTGCGCAATCTGTTTACGGCTATCGAGGCAGCTACAATGAAGTGCTTGTTACAGTGAACGATAATGTAAACATCGACGATATTGTTGAGGAAATTGAAATAAAGCTTGATAAATATGGTATTAAGCGTATCACTAAGCTTGAAAATCAATTAAGCAATAGTGTATTGGTGGCGAAAATTGACGGGATTGAACAAATGTCAAATGTTCTCCCAATCATGTTTTTGATGGTTGGTGCAGTAATTATCGTGATTATGCTGTCCAGGATTGTAGCAAACGATCGTATGGCGATTGGGGTTTTGAAGGCTCTAGGCTACGGAAATTACGATGTACTCTCGCACTATACGAAATATGCCTTGGCAATCGGTCTCGTAGGCTCCACCGTCGGCATCATTGGGGGCATTCTTTTGTCAGGTCCCTTAAGTCAAGTATTTGTATCCTATTTTAATATTCCTTTTGTAACGATTAACGTATATTATTCCTTTATCTTTAAAGCTCTAATTTTGACCAGCATCTTTTGTATTGCTTCAGGTCTTCTGGGTGCAAGAACAGTACTGCATATATTGCCCGCAGATTCCATGCGGCCAGAAGCCCCTAAGTCCGGAAAACGCATACTTCTTGAGAGAATTCGTTTCTTTTGGAACAGACTTTCCTTTAGTTGGAAAATGGTGGTTCGAAATATCATGCGCACCAAAAAACGCTTTATCTTTCTAGTATTTGGCATGGCCTTGACCTATTCGATTAATGCAGTTCCATTGTATTTGGGAGAAGCGATGCCTGTTATGTTTAATCTTCAATATGGAGAGTATCAAAAAATGGATTATACCATTGATTTCGCACATCCTATGAACAAAGATGTTCTGAATGATCTGAATCACCTTGTAGATGCTGACAAAACAGAGCCACTGCTGCAATATCCTTTTGAACTGAAAAATGGATGGAGAAAAAAAGCAGTTAATTTCATCGGAATACCTGCCAATACTACCTTTTATGAGTTTAGGGATCTGAAAGATCAAGTGGTGAAGCTTCAATCCAAAGGTCTATTCGTGACAGAAGCCTTGGCAAAAGTACTTGATGTAAAGCAAGGAGACTATGTAACCATCAAAAACTTCATACCAGGCAAAAAAGATATCAAAATAGAAGTAACTGGAGTTGTAAAACAGTACCTTGGGATCAATGCCTTTATGGATATAGAAACGATGCAGGATTTGTTGGTTGATAAGGAAATGATTACAGGTGTTAACATGGTTTCCACAGATGACATAAAAGAAAAGTTAAAGGATATCAAAAACATTGGCGCCGTTCGGTCATCTGATGAAATACAAAATGCATTCTTAGAATACTTGGATACCATGAATATCGCGACTAAATTTTATTTGCTTTTCGGAGGAATTCTAGGCTTTGCAATTATATACAACGCTACAATCATAGGAATATCAGAGCGTAATATGGAATTTGCATCCTTGCGGGTCTTAGGCTTTGATAAAAGAGATATTTATAACATGATCAGCAAAGAGAATGCTATCATGACAGTGATTGCAATACTGTTGGGAATTCCCTTGGGGATAAGTATGATAAACGGGATGGCACAGTCCTTTAGCTCTGAAATGATTACCTTCCCGATCATCATTTCACCCAAGATATTCATTTACGCAGCCATTGCAAC
>JAQSYB010000231.1 GCA_029256365.1 Clostridia bacterium | reverse complement strand
TTTATCCCAGCTTTTGCCTGAGAATCTGGTTTCTAGCACAAAGGATGCGGGCTATGTTGAGATATTCCCTAATATACATGGTATAGATGGATTTTTTATTGCAAGGCTGAGAAGAAGGTAGGAACGAATATGGAAAATAGGAAGAATATAAAAGATTTTACATTGGAAGAATTAGAAAATTATATTGTACAAAACAAGCTGCCGAAATTTCGTGGGGCTCAGATATTTGAGTGGATTTACAAAGACGTAGAAGGCTTTGATCAGATGACCAACTTATCCAAGGATTTAATAAGCAAGCTAAAGCAGGATTTTTATATAGGTCGTGCTGAAATTGAGGTAAAGCTGGTATCCCAGGAGGACAATACTCGAAAGTATCTGCTGAAGCTGGAGGATGGGAATGCTGTTGAATGTGTACTGATGGAGTACAATCATGGAAAGACCATCTGTATTTCTACCCAAGTGGGCTGCCGAATGAATTGTGCATTTTGTGCATCTGGCATCGGAGGTCTGACAAGGCATATGACCAGTGGAGAGATGCTGGAAGAGGTTATGGCTGTCAGTCGTGATATTGGAGAAAGGATATCCAATATTGTGCTAATGGGCAGCGGGGAGCCCTTTGATAATTATGAAGAGGTTATAAAATTTCTCAGAACAGTGAATAATCAAAAAGGGCTGAATGTAGGACAAAGGCATATTACCATATCTACCTCTGGCTTGGTGCCAAAAATACGTGAGTTTGCAGAAGCTGAATTTCAATGCAACTTGGCAATATCCCTTCATGCATCAGACAATCCAACTAGAAATACGTTAATGCCTATCAACAAGAAATATAAAATTGAAGAATTGATTGAGGCATGCAAGTTTTATCTTAAAAAAACCAACAGACGCATTACCTTTGAATATGCCTTGATAAAGGATATCAATGATCAAGATGAAAATGCGCGTAAATTGGCAAAGCTCCTTCGTGGGATGCTCTGTCACGTGAATCTGATTCCTATCAATAAGGTGGAAGAAAAGGCTTTTGAAAAAGCGAACAAAGCAAATATAGATCGATTTAAAAGTATACTAGATACTTACGGAATAGAAGTAACTGTGCGCAGAGAGCTTGGCAGCGACATTAATGCTGCTTGCGGGCAGCTGAGACAACAATATTCAGAGGGTAAAAAGTAAATTCATATAATCACTTAGATTATAAAGGATTTTTTTGAGTATTGTCGAAAATAGGTGAGTATTACAATATTTTGTAACAAAAACAAAGTAGGTTTGAGGTGATTGAATGAGGTCAGCGGGTAGAAGCGACATCGGACTTGTAAGAAAGGTCAATGAAGATGACTTTTTATGCCTAAAATTAAATGACTTGCTAAAGCTGGAAGAACCAGCTGCGGATTTATACCTTTGCATCGTTGCAGATGGTATGGGCGGACGCAATGCAGGAGAAGTGGCAAGTTCTATGGCAGTACATGAGATTGTTGAATTTATACAAGAAAAGTACATAAACGTATTAACAGAACAAAATATATCTGAAGAAAATATATTTGATTTGATTAGAAATGCGATCGATTACAGCAATGAAAAGATATATAAGAAATCACTTTTAAATAAGGAATATGTTGGCATGGGAACAACCTTGTCAATGATTTTGATAACAAATAACATGCTATATTACGGACATGTTGGTGACAGCAGGATTTATTTGATTCGGAAGAATAAAATTACAAAGCTGACAGAGGACCATTCCTTAGTAGCTGAGCTGGTTAAGCAGGGGACGATAAAGCCTGAAGAAGCATTCAGCCATCCTCAAAAGAATATAATCACCAGAGCATTGGGTACGGAATTTGATATTGAAGCAGATTTGGGCAAGCAGGAAATAATAGAGGGAGATTATATTCTATTGTGTACTGATGGATTGTCAAATCTCTTAAAGGATAGTGAAATGAAAGAGCTCGTGATTTCAGCTAAAGACGTAAAGGATGCCTGTGATAATTTGATTGATAAAGCCAAAGAAAATGGCGGCTTTGATAATATTACCGTAGTAGTTATCCATAATAGCAAAGGTGGTGACTGCATTGATAGGTAAGGTGTTGGGAAACAGATATGAGATACTGGAAAAGATAGGCGGAGGCGGTATGGCCTTGGTTTATAAGGCTTCATGCCGATTGCTGAATCGTTTTGTTGCAGTGAAGATATTAAGGGCAGAATTTACGGAAGACGAAGAATTCGTAAAGAAATTCAAAAGAGAATCCCAAGCTGCTGCAAGCTTATCACATCCTAACATTGTTGGAATATATGATGTTGGTATGGAAGACAATATTTATTATATTGTTATGGAATATATAAAGGGGCATACACTGAAGGATTTAATTAAGCAAAAAGGTTCTATTGGTGTAGATTTTGCCACAAATATCGCAATACAGATATCTTCCGCTTTAGAGCACGCACATAAAAACCATATTGTACATAGAGATGTTAAGTCGCACAATATTCTAATTAAGGAAGACAACTCTGTTAAGGTAACAGACTTTGGAATTGCACGTGCAGTTTCCTCCAGTACCATAACAAACACTGGAAATGTAATAGGTTCCGTGCATTATTTCTCACCTGAGCAAGCTAGAGGTGGCTATACGGATGAAAAGTCAGACATATACTCCTTGGGTGTTGTGATGTATGAAATGTTAACAGGCAGATTGCCCTTTGAAGGGGAATCACCTATTGCTGTGGCCTTGAAGCACATACAGGAGGAGCCGGTTAAGCCAATTGAAATCAATCCTAGAATACCAAAAAGCATTAATGATATTATTTTAAAATGCATGGATAAGGATGTTAACAACCGTTACAACAGCATGGGTGAGATTATAAGTGATTTAAGACAATCTCTTGTAATGCCAAATGGTGATTTTGTAAGAAGAAACAAGTTTACCGATGAAAATACAAGAGTAATAAAGCCAATTAAGTTGGATCAAAGCGGTCCAGATATTGGTGGAGTTGTTAAAAATAATTTTGAGAACAGCGGCAGACTATATACAGAAGCAGAACAAAGTCCTATGGCTGATCAAAAGAAGAAGCATACCAAAATGACGGTACTGGCAGTCATTGGAGGCTTGATTCTTGCTTTGGTGGTTGGCGGCATCATATTGAGCCTGGTTAACTTTTTTGGAGTAAAGGAAGCAGTGGTGCCTGATTTATCAAACCTTACAGAGCAGCAGGCAAGTCAAAAGCTCAGTGAGCTTGGGCTTACCATGGAAGTAACTGAGCGGATAAGCAACAAGGATGTTCCTGCAGGTTTGATTGTTAAGCAAGATCCAGAGGCAAATGAAAAGAATAAGCTGATCAATCCAGTCAGAGTAACAATAAGTGAAGGGCCAGGAAAAGTTGTGGTTCCCTACTTAATAGGTCAAAGCTATGACAAGGTTGATTTGATCTTGGAAAAAGAAGGCCTGAAGGAAGGAAAAGTAGATCAGAAGTATCATGAATATCCAAATGGCATTGTAATTGAGCAGAGCATAGCTGCTGGTACCAGCGTTGATGAAGGCATAACCATTGATTATGTAATAAGCATAGGGCCAGAAAAGTTTCTCATGCCAAATTACATTGATAAGAATCTCGCAGAGGTGGAGTCAGATTTAATAGAAAAGGATTTAATCCGTGGCAATATAAGTTA
>JAQSYB010000230.1 GCA_029256365.1 Clostridia bacterium | reverse complement strand
GCCATGTCTAAAAGCTCGATATCCTCTACAAGCTTCTTATGGGCTTCATCTCCCAACAAATCTCTAAAAACAGCATCATTGATATCCTTTTTGTTTGATGCCACTACATTTTGTCCATGATCTCCACTGTCAAATAGCTCAATCTGCATAAGCTTTCTATTATAAATTCCAATAAAGGAATTTCCGATTCGGATTGGCCAATTCATTGGATAAGACTTGATACCCAATACATTTTCTAGCTCTTCTATCAGCTCAAAAGGGTCCTTACCAGCTCTATCCATCTTGTTTATAAAGGTAAATATGGGGATGCCCCTCATTTTACATACGTGAAAAAGCTTTTTGGTTTGCGCTTCCACACCCTTAGCTGAGTCAATAATCATCACTGCACTATCTGCAGCAATTAAAGTTCGATAGGTATCTTCACTGAAATCCTGGTGACCAGGTGTATCAAGAATGTTTATGCAATAATCATTATATTCAAACTGCATCACACTGGAAGTTACAGATATGCCTCTTTGTTTTTCTATTTCCATCCAATCTGACACTGCATGTTTTTGTGCTTTTCTAGCTTTTACAGAGCCTGCCAATCTGATAGCGCCTCCGTATAAAAGCAGCTTTTCTGTTAGGGTTGTTTTACCGGCATCGGGGTGAGATATGATTGCAAAGGTTCTTCTTCGCCTAATCTCATTTACTGTACCTTGATTTAACATTTTTGTTCCTCACTTCTTTTTGGATATTCAAACATAATTGATTTTACATGACAGTACCTTACTGTGTCAATTATATCGTATCATTCGTCATCATATAGCTTTTATACAGCTCCCATTTTTCACCATGTTCACTATGATAAATGGCGATATTATCAAACTGTGCCTCAAAGGAATAACTGTAGTGCGATAAAAGAAACCTGCAAATAGCCTTATACTTCTCCTTAATATCAAAATAAGCCAAGGAGCAGTGAAATACTCTATTTGCATCATCATAGGGTCCCCACTGCATCCATTTTATTTTCTTAAGGGTCTCAATAAATTCTAAATAAAGCCTTTTGGCTGCTTCAGAAAGACTGATATCCATATAAATAACACTGTCTTCAAATCGATTATAGCCTTCAAGTGAAATAGGCTCCGCCCTATGGTTTTTTGCAAATTCACTCAACAGTATATCCAGTTCTTCAATATACTCTGTTTCAAACATGTCCTTCAGTGTAAAATGAGTTGGCACATTCTGCTTTGCCAAAAAATCAACATCAAATTTATCCGCAATTTCTTCTACCAAACGCTTGTGATAGCTCTGTACTTCACCATATAGTAGACTAACTATCATATACTTCATATATTCACCTTTTTATCGCTCTCATTAAACTATATTTACTTATTTATATTTTACATAGATCGCATATATTATTTAAAGGATCAAAACTCCTCCAAAAACAAAGACAGCTTTCGCTGTCTTACTTTCCGTATGCAACCACCCGGTTCTTTCCTTGGGACTTAGCTATTCCAAGAGCTTCTTCTGCAAGCTCTGCTACAATTCCGCAATCAGTTCCCCCATCGCAGTCCACAGAACGTGCTATGCCAAAGGAGCAGCTTACAAAGATCTTTTGACCCTCATGATAGACTGGCAAGGCAGCAATTTTACCTCTTATGCCCTCCAATCGCTCTGTAATTGCAGCGATATTATGGGTATTTCTAAATATGGCTGCAAATTTATCTCCCTCACAGCGACAAACAATATCACCTTTCCGAACATCATTTTCTATCAGTCTTCCAATATGCTTTATCGTATTATCCCCGCAAATAGAACCATATGCTTCATTGATATTCATAAAGTTGTCTATATCTATCATGGATACCGTAAATGGAATACCATATTTATTATAAACTTCTACACAGTTCTGAATTTCTTTGTCAAAATATATATGATTGTATAAGCCTGTCATTCCATCTTTAAAGGTCATATTTTCTAAGCTGGCATACAGCTGCGCATTTTCAATTGCAAGCCTTACTGCAACAGCCAACGTGTTTAAAAATTGCTTGTTTTCTTCTTTAAAGTAACCATCTAGGGTATGCTCCAAAAAAATTACTCCAATGCATTGATCCTTCTTCATCAATGGTATTGAGACAGCAGACTTTATATCTCTATCCCTGCACAGCTCTTCATATATGCTAGACAAGCCAAAAACCATCAATTTGCCTTCTAAACACCCTGCTGCTATGATTTTATCCTTGATGGGCTCAATATTTTTGAGGTCTTTTCTTGAAATATTACTTGCTTCCACCACCAGCTTACTTTCCTCAAAACTGAATATTGTGCTGCTGGTCACTCCTAATACACCAATCAGCATATCATTTATTATGGCATATAGATTGTTATAATCTGTTATTAAGTTAATGTGCTGAAACAAATCAAATATTGAGCTTATTTCCCTTACTGTCTTTTCATACTTTATGTTCAGATTATTCAAGTCCATCAAACTGCTTTCTACACACTTTTGATAGCTATCCACTTCACTCTTAACCTTGTTTAATTCCTCACAGCAATCCATGCTAAGACATTTTGCTTCCATAACAATACCCCCTGCCATAATAATGCATATCACGCTATAATAATACCATTATTTGGACAAGTCAACAATATTTATCAGAATAATTGCAAAAATATAAATGGCAGCAAATGGATATACTACATGCAGAAATGAAGCTTATCAAGCTTTACTATCACTATTTTAATGTGTTATATTCATAATATATATTACATCGGAGGGAAATGAAATGAACAGATTTATAGATTACCTTGATATTTCTGCAGAGGTTTTAGGAGCAATGCGAAGCTTTAAACCAATTGTCGCCTTAGAATCCACCATTATATCCCACGGCATGCCCTACCCAGAAAATATTTCCACAGCTGTGGAGCTTGAGAATATCGTCCGAGACAATGGTGCTACACCAGCTACAATCGCCATTATTAAGGGTAGAATAAAAATAGGCTTATCCAAGGAAGAATTAGAGCTGCTCGCAAGTTCCAAGGAGGTAGTTAAAGTAAGCCGTCGCGACATTCCCTCAGCCATAGCCTTAAATAAAACAGGCGCTACTACCGTTGCAGCCACAATGATTTTTGCACAGCTTGCAGGCATTCGTACCTTTGCCACCGGCGGCATAGGAGGCGTACATAGAGGTGCCCAGGAGACCTTTGATATATCCGCTGATTTAACAGAGCTGGCTCAAACAAATGTAGCAGTTGTATGTTCAGGTGTAAAATCCATTTTAGACATAGCCAAAACCTTAGAGAAGCTTGAAACCTTAGGTGTACCTGTCCTAGGCTTTAAAATAGATGAATTCCCATCCTTCTATACAAGAAAAAGCGGCTTAAAGGTAGACAATAGATTTGAAACACCCCATGAGTGTGCAAGCATCATGAAGGCCAAATGGGATCTAAATTTGGACGGTGGTATCGTCGTAGCCAATGCTATTCCCTTTGCCTTTGAAGCCAATCAAACAATGATCGACAATGCGATCATTGAAGCCCTTGCAGATGCAAAAACAAAGCTTATCAAGGGCAAAGAAGTAACTCCCTTCCTGCTGACAAAGATAAAAGAGCTTACAGGTGGCGAGAGTTTAGATGCAAATATTGCTTTGGTAAAAAGCAATGCTGCATTGGCAGCACAAATAGC
>JAQSYB010000229.1 GCA_029256365.1 Clostridia bacterium | reverse complement strand
TTCCTCTTTAGAGGAAGCAGCAGCGATTGATGGCAGTAGCTTTCACAGGACTTTGTTTTTTATTATGTTTCCCATATGCAAACCTATTTTAACAACAATTGCAATAATACAGACGTTTGCCTGTTGGAATGAATTTTCTTTTGCATTAGTACTTATGAAAGACCAAAGACTTCAGACGGTACCATTGGCAATGACACAATTTACCGGACAATTCAGTTCGGATTATCCAAAGATTATGTCTGCTATGATTATTACGATGTTACCAATTGTACTATTCTATTTTGTGTTTAGTAAACAGATCATAAATGGTATGATTTCAGGAGCGGTAAAAGGTTAAGAAATATAAAAGACCACATGGCTATGCAGAATGGGGATGCAGACCAAATCATCCGCCTGGTAGCAGACTATGTTGAGGAAGAGTTGGATCGATATTTAGGAATGCTTTCAAAAACTCTTACTAAATAAATGCACCAAATGGAAATTGGAGTATTTATCACTATATATTGTTTGCTATTTATCAAAATGTTGACATTTGAGATCGATTCATGTACAGTATCAATATAAAGCGAAATCATTTTGTATATACGTAATTAATTTTGATCATTTACAGGCGATAAAAGTACTCTAATAATAAGTGGGGATAATACCTGTGCAAGGTAATGTAACGGATTCTGTTACGAGTATTGCTACAATTGCTGAAGAAACAGCAGCATTGTTTGAAGAGGTTATGAGGAGGAAAGTAATGAAACTAAATATAAAGGAATTCGCTGATAAAGGTATAGTAAGTCTTGGTAATATGTACCGAATTGCAAAAGTAATGAAGAAAGCAGCAGCTGGAGAGGATATTACTGTTGGTATGATAGGAGGTTCTATTACACGAGGTTCTCTGGCTACAGCACCAAAGTTATGTTATGCATATTTGGTATATCAATGGTGGGTTGAAAAATTTTGTGATAGTCATATCTCTTATGTAAATGCAGGAGTTGGAGGTACAACTTCACAATTTGGAGTAGCGAGAGTAGATAACGATTTACTTGATTTTGATCCAGATTTTGTAATTACAGAATTCGGTGTAAATGACAGAGAGGAGGAGCTTTTTAAAGAAACCTACGAGGGTCTAATTCGAAAAATATTAATGCATAAGACAGAACCAGCTCTCCTGATACTAAATAATGTTCGTTATAATAATGGTTTGAACGCGCAGAGTATCCATAATGCTGTTGGTTTAGAGTATAATTTAGCTATGATAAATATCAAAGATAGCCTATATGCCGAGATTGAAGCGGGAAGAATTCCAAGTGCAAATATTACGACGGACTTTTTGCATCCAAATGATTTGGGGCATAAAATTGTTGCACAGATAGTGATAAATGCTTTAGAGAAAATTTATGATGAAGTTTTTTGTGGAACAATACCAAATATTTACAGGATGCCAATACGTACTATAACAAAGAACCGATTTATGAATTCGGTACGCTACAATAATAAAAACACAGCAACTAATTCAAAAGGGTTTATAGCTGATTTAACAAAACAAGATAGCATTCAGGATAAATTTCGAAATGGATGGAAGGCTGGTAAGGTAGGAGATACCATACGTTTTGTATTTACAGGAGGCATCATATCAGCTCAATATTGTAAGACAATTCGAAATGATGCACCTATAGCAAAGGCAGTGATTGACGGGGAGGAAGAAAATGCAATTTTAATCGATGCAAATTTGTCAAATACAAGAGGTGATAGTCTTGCAATTCAAGATCTATTGGTTGAGGATGAGAGCAAAATACATACGCTGGATATAACGATTGTAAAGGTTGCAGAAGAAAGTGAAATTGATTTTTATCTGGCATCGATTCTTGTTGCAAACTAATTAATTTATATTAATATCTCTATATAAGATAAAAGGGATTTTTATTAAAAGAATACTATAAATTTAGGAAAGAAGGATGAAAAAATGGCCATAAGCAGGGCAGCTATACGTACGATTAATATACTGGAATTAATCGCGAGCAAAACGAAGGGGATTACTTTGTCGGAAATAGCAGATGAACTTGAAATGCCAATTACAAGTGTTAGTGATATTGTAAAAGCGTTGATTGAAGAAAATATGATTGAGATTATCGATGAAAGAAGCAAACTCTATGGAATAGGCGTAAAGGCTTATTATATCGGAAATGCATTTATAAGTAATACAACTCTGGTGGATAAGGCAATACCAATCATAGATGAGCTTTCTTCTATCATTAATAAGACGGTATTTCTGGGTAAAGAAATACAGGAAAAGATAACTTACCTATATAAATATGAGCCAAAGGATACCTTAGTTGCTACCTGCTCCATTGGAAGCCGTACGAATTTGCATAATACATCACTTGGAAAATGTTTTCTTGCATATGATGAAAAACTTTTGAACAACATCATTCACAAGGATTTGATTAAAAAAACACCTTACACCATTACTGATGCTGCTATATTACTCGATGAAGTAAATAAAGTAAGAAAACAGGGCTATGCTGTTGATAATCGTGAACAGGATGAGCGTATGCTTTGCATTGGAGCGCCTATATTTGGGCAAAATAATAATATAATTGCAGCAATCAGTATAAGTGGTCTTTATAATGAAAACATCAATATTGAATATGAAGCAAATATAGTGAAAGAAAAAGCATATATCATTTCAAAAAAGATGGGATACACAGAAAATAATATAACCGGCTTAAAGTTTAATAATTGATTTAAGCTATTTAGCGAAAGTGTACCTTTATGATAGGGAATATGTGATATTTAGCTACGTATATACGTAGCTAATTTGTAATTAGCTTGGGAAAATTGTGAAATAATCAATTCCTGAGCTTTTTTGTATTAAATGCATAAATTATAAAGTCAATAATGTTTTTGTTTGTATTAAATTACAATAAACACTAGACAGCCTTAAATATTTATGATAGAATATAAATATAGCGAAACGCTTACGTATATACGAAAGCATGGTGATGATATGAGAGACTACATATTTATTGATCAGGACCTTGATCAATTAAGAAACGATATTTATGGAACAAAATCAAGATTTTTTAAACGGCTTGATGATCAATGCCGTTTATATATGTCAAAAAAGTTACCGGAGGAGCATCCGACAGAAAGTACAACTTATTTTGGATTGGCAATTGCGAATTTGTCTCTAGCCTTTTTATTAACTCGGCAAAAGCATTATTTAGAGGAGGCTAGACGTTGGATCAATTGTGTTATTGGATATGAACATTGGGGGAATGCCCACTTAGTGGACGTTGATTTATCTGCTGCATGGATACTTTTTGGCTTGAGTATTGGATATGATTGGCTTAAAGATGATATCGAGGAAGAAGAAAGGCTTAAGATTGAACAGAAGCTATGCCTGCAGTCAAGAAGAATGTATCAATTCAAAATGGAAACTGAGGGTCATGGCTGGTCTACGAATTACTGGCAAAACCATAATTGGATTAATTTAACCGGTCTAGCTACTGCTGGGTATGCATTAAGATATCTTGGGAAGGAACCGGAAGCATGGATTCAATGTGCAAAAGATAATTTTGCTGTCGTCTTTGATGTTCTAGCTGATGATGGAAGTGATTATGAAGGTGTTGTTTATTGGCGTTACGGTGCAATGTGGTTATTTATTTATGCTCATCTTTTGAAG
>JAQSYB010000228.1 GCA_029256365.1 Clostridia bacterium | reverse complement strand
AATAGAACTGTAAATAAAAAGTAATGGAGAAATATATGAGCGAAATATTATATGAGAAAAGCTACAAATGTCCAATATGCAATAATAATTTTTCTAGTAAGAAAGTAAAAGCAACTGCTTGTCGGGTAGATAAAAGATTTGAAGATTTTTATACTACATATAAGACCGAAAACCCTACACATTATGAAATAATCGTATGCCCTCATTGCGCATATGCAGCCTCAGAAAATTCCTTTGATAATCTAAGTGCCAAGGAGTTGAATGCAATAAAAGAAATGCTATCGGGCAAAGTAATTAACAGGGACTTTTGCGGTGAAAGAACGATTACAGATGCCCTAGACAGCTTCAAACTGGCTTTGTTTATTGCAAAGTCAAGAGAAGCAAAAAGCAGCATCATTGCAGGGTTGTCCTTGAAGCTAGCGTGGATTTACAGAGAAATGAAGGATGAAAGGGAAAATGACTTTCTTTTACATGCTTTGGAAAACTACAAGACTGCTTACAACACAGAGAGTTTACCTTTGGGAAACCTAGATGAGATTTCAGTGCAGTATTTGGTTGGAGAGCTTTCAAGAAGATTAAACAAATATGATGATGCAGTGTTTTGGTTTAACAAGGCGGTTTCAAATCCGGAACGAAGAAACAATCCTCGTATTGAAAAGATGGCAAGAGAACAATGGTATACAGTAAAAGAAGAAAATAAAAAAACAAAATAAATAGGTTTAACCTGCGAAACTTTCTATCAATCCTTTCGTTATAGTATTGATGAGATAATTTGTGCAAAGCATTGGATATGATTCTGAAAGGAGGTTTTATCTTGAAAAAGGTTGGAATATTCCTAATATTGATTGGCTTGCTGTGTATTTTAGCCTTTGTGCTATATACCATTGCCTTAGATCCAGAAATACCACTCCTTATCAAATTCGGCGTTTCTGCAGCAATTGTTGGCTTGGTTATTGTGATATCAGTTCTAATTGTTGAAAGCTACAAGAAAAATAAAAGGGGGGATGAAGATGATCTTAGTAAATATTGATCACGTTCCAGGTAAAAAGGTGGAAAAGGTTTTTGGAGTTGCGAAAGGAAGTACAGTTCATTCCAAGCATATTGGCAAGGACATCATGGCAAGCTTAAGGACTTTAGTAGGCGGCGAAATAGATGAGTATAAGCAATTGCTGGATGAAGCAAGAAAGATTGCAATATCCAGAATGGTCAAGGATGCAGAAGACATGGGAGCCAATGCAATCTTGAATATTCGTTTTGCATCAGCCTCAGTCATGCAAAGCGCGGCAGAGATCATGGCATATGGAACTGCTGTATACGTAATTGAAGAATAACTGCTCTGATGAGCAGTTTTTTTTATGCCCTTTTATTGACCTGCGTTTGTGAAAAAAATTTTAGATTTATTTCACCTATAATTGATTGAATAGTAAGAAAATTTAAAATAAAATAGAGATATGCAACAAATACATATATTGGCAGGCTATGGTATATGATAAACATATGCTGCACCATATTGTGAGGAGGGACCCCTATGAGTTTAAATAAAACAAAAATACCTGAAATAATAGAGAATGTATCAAAAGCAATAATTGGGAAAAGAGAGGTCACAGAAAAGATATTGGTTGCCTTGCTTAGTGGCGGACATGTTCTGATAGAGGATGTACCTGGCGTCGGCAAAACAACTTTGGTAAATGCCATTTCAAAATCCATAGGCTGCAGCTTTAAGAGAATACAGTTTACTCCGGATTTAGTGCCTTCAGATATAACAGGACTTACAGTATACAATATGAAAAATGGTGAATTTGAATATAGGCAGGGCCCTATCGCATCAAACATGATACTTGCAGATGAGATTAACAGAAGCTCTCCCAAAACGCAATCCAGCTTGCTGGAGGCTATGCAGGAGAGGCAAATAACTGTGGATGGCTGTACATATAAGCTGCCAAGACCCTTTATGGTACTTGCAACACAAAACCCAATAGAATATGAAGGTACCTTTCCTCTGCCAGAAGCACAGCTGGATAGGTTTACATTGAGAATAACCATGGGCTATCCCAATTTTATGGAGGAAAAAAAGATACTTTCTGCATATAAGGAAGAGGAGCCCCTCACTACACTGCAAGCAGTTGTAACAGGACAAGAAATTGAAGAGATGCAGAAGGAAGTAGAGCGGGTATTTGTTGATGAAAGCATACAAGATTACATCATACAAATTACACAATTGACTAGAAACCACAATGATGTATATTTGGGCTGCAGTCCCAGAGCTACACTTGCTTTATTTAATGCTGCAAGAGCTCTGGCATATATACGAGGCAGAGAATACGTGATACCCGATGATGTAAAAGAGCTGGCATTTGCAACCTTAGCTCATAGATTGATACTGAAATCAGAGGCAAAGATACAGGGCAAGGATGAGCATTCTGTACTAACAGATATCTTGAAATCCATACGTGTGCCCGTGGTGAAATTAAATGCTTAAGATAAGCAAACTTCCATTTATACTGCTGGCAGTATTACTTATTACAGCTTTATTTGTTGGGGGCGTGTTTATATACAGTCTGGTTACGATACTTGTTTCCATTATTGTACTTTCATACTTAAGCGGAAGAACAATATACAAAAATGTAGTCAATATTTTATGGAAGAACAATGATAAAGTGCAGGTAGGAGATAAAGTAAAAATAGAGCTGGAATTTTATAATTCTGGCATTTTTCCAATCCCTTATTTGCGGGTCAAAACAAACTTTTCAAAAAGACTTACAGGGGAGCAAGAGCATGAACGAATATATTCAATCATGCCTGCCTCAAAAATCATCATTACCAAGGAATTTGTATGCAAAAATAAGGGTATTTATCAGATTGGATATGCAGAGGTTGAATTTGGAGATTCCATGGGTATTTTTAAATGGAAAAAAGTCTTTGAAACGGATGTGTCGCTGCATGTATATCCAAAGCTGCATCATCTGAAAAGGCTGAAGATACCCTTTCGACAAAACTTTGGTACAGTACCTGTAAATCATAGTGCCTATGAAGATTTTGCCAGTGTAAGAGATATTCGAAAATATAACATTGGGGACAGTTTAAAGAAGGTTCATTGGAAGGTTACTGCTCATAAGGGAGAATTCTTTGTAAAGAACCTGGAGCTAAATGCTACAGCAGACATCAATGTATTCTGGGATCTTTACAACAAAAACTATGCTTGTGAATATGGAGATGAAATAGAGGAGTTGGGAGCTGAATGTGCTGTATCCATCATCAGATACGCACTGAACAACAATATGTCAGCAAGCCTATATGCAAAGGAACATCATTTTATCAGGTTAAGTGGCACTGGAATTGGTAGATATCCGGAGTTTTTAGACCAAATAACCATGGCAGAGGTAACTGGTGATATTTTGGTATGGGACTTGGTAAAAAGAGAGGCACAAAAGCTGAATCTTGGCGCAACGGCTATCGTTATAACACCTCAAATAGATGATATTGCTTTGGAGGTATTATTGGGCTTCAAGGCAAAGGGGATTGAGTTTTCCGTGATTTATCTTTGCCGCAGCAAGGATGCAGTCAACAGCAATATAGAAGCATTAAAGCAACGAGGAATAATGGTCAATACCTTATCCCTAGCTGATGATATAAGACTTGTATTGGGGGGCAGCTAGTATGGTAAAAAGGCTATTGGAATTCA
>JAQSYB010000227.1 GCA_029256365.1 Clostridia bacterium | reverse complement strand
ATTTAAAAATAATTATTACACTACGATAATTGTTATTATTTAATAATATTATATCATATCTATTCAATTTGTAAATATGCATACTTTTATAATAAAATAGCAAAAGGTATAATATTACTAATATAACCGATGACATTGTGATGTCATGATAAAAAAATCATTAGGGAGGTTAAGCGATGCGATATCTTATCAGGCAAAGAATTTTTAGCTTTGGTGATAATTTTACGATTAAGGATGATCAGGAATACGACAGGTATATTGTGCAGGGAAAGGTTTTCAGCTTAGGTGACAAGCTAAAGATTATGGATTTGGATGGAAATGAGCTATTCTACATAGAACAGCAGATATTTCGATTTTTACCTGAATATTTTATATACGCCGGAGGTCAGCAAATGGCTTCTGTAAAGAAACAGCTATCCTTTTTCACACCTAAATTTATTATTGAAAGTGTAAATGGCTCCTATGATATAGAGGGCAATATTTTTGGATACGATTTTCAGATTTACAAGGATGGACGTATGGTGGCTGTAATCAATAAAAAATGGTTTTCCTTTGGTGACAGCTATGGCGTGGAAATAATGGATGGAGAGGATCATGCATTTCTACTAACCCTGGCAATCGTAATTGATCAGGTGCTCCATGATGAGCAAAAAAGGCATTAAAAACAGCAAAAATTGGCATAATAGAATTGTTTTAAATATGACCTGAAAGGAGCGGAACCTATGAACAATGGAGATAACCTCATAGAGAAGCTGGTCACACAAAACAATCAGAAGATTTTACTGCTGGTACTGGACGGAATTGGGGATATACCCCATAGGAGCTATGGAAAAAAAACGCCCTTGGAATATGCAATCACTCCAAATCTGGATAAGCTGGCTAGAAATTCCGTAATGGGAAGATTGATACCGGTATTGCCTGGGGTTACACCGGGAAGCGGTCCTGGGCACTTGGGCTTGTTTGGATATAATCCCTTGGAATATGAAATGGGCAGAGGTATATTAGAGGCAGTTGGACTAGGCTTAGATATAAAAGACGGAGACATTGCTTTTCGATGCAATTTTGCTTCAGCTGACGACAATGGGGTTATCACGGATAGGAGAGCTGGTAGAATACCCACTGAGAAATGTGAGGAGCTCTGCGACTTGCTAGGTCAAAGCATTCAGGAAATTGATGGAATTAAGGTCATAATAAGACCCTCCATGCAGCATCGATTTGTGGTGGTATTTAGCGGACAGAATCTTTGTGATGCATTGACGGATTCAGATCCACTTTCTGAGGGCAGATTACCTTTGGAAGTAAAGGCACTTAACGAAAAATCGGAGTACACAGCGCAAATAGCCAATCGATTCTATGAAGAGGTAAGAAAAGGTTTAAAAGATTTGGAACCTGCCAACTCCATTTTGATGAGGGGGTTTTCAGGGAAGCCTAGGATGCCATCTATGATGGAAAGATTTAAGCTGAACGCAGTTTGCTTGGCATCCTATCCTATGTATAAGGGCTTGTCAAAGCTGGTGGGGATGACGGTGATAGATGAAGCAGGACAGAGCATCAAAGAGTTGTTTCAAAAGTACAACGAGCTGCATAACAAATATGATTTCTTCTTTATCCATGTGAAGTACACAGACAGCAATGGAGAAGACGGGAATTTTGTCCAGAAGTCAGTCATTATAGAAGAGGTTGATAAATGGCTGCCTACCATACTAGAGAAAAAGCCAAATGTGCTCTGCATAACAGGAGATCACTCGACGCCAGCAGCCATGAAGGCGCACAGCTGGCATCATATACCTGTCATGATCAATTCGGACTATTGTGGAGCAGATGAAGCCACTAGATTTACAGAGAATGAGTGCAACATAGGCGGATTGGGCACCTTTGAGAGCAAGCATCTGATCAATTACCTGCTGGCAAATGCAATGAAACTGAATAAGTTTGGAGCATAAAAAATAACGCCCCAGCTGGGGCGTATTATTTTGTCATTATTTCATTCCTGCAGCCTGTTTTACTGCTGCTTGATGTGTTGCATCAACCTTGTTTCCTTTGTGGGTTTTGCTTCCCTTGAAGTGTATACAGAATTGACCCTTGAAATTATTGTCCTTGATCTGCTCTTCTCCATGGGGCATTCCATTCATGGAGCCTGCGATGATTTTTCCGTCGATGGCAACCAATACTGCTCTACGATCCCAGCTCCAGCTGCCATAGATGCTTTTCATAATTGCAGTATCTTCCTTTGTAAGGGGTTCTACGTCAGCATGATTTGTGCCGTATAGTTTTTTAATTTGAAAGGTTTTGCCTGTCTTGATATCTGTAACGACAGCTACAGCATTGTTTTTAAATAGGCTCTTTACCTTGTCAAACCAGCCCAAATATTCACCAAGATTCAGTTTGTTTTCTGTTTCTTTTTCAGCCTTTGGCGCTGCTGCTGGGGTTGTATTTTCTGGTATATTCAACTCTTGATCAATGGAAAGGGTAGCATCCTCCGTTAATTTGTTTCGCTCAGCCAAAGCCTTAACAGTTACGCCATAGTCTTCAGCAATTGCATATAGTGTATCCCCTTCTTTTACGATGTACATGTCCTCTGGCAAATCTGCCAATATTTCCGTTGTATCTGCAATGGGAGTGGTCTCCATTGTTGTTTGGCTAATAGGCTGGGGCTTTGTCACTTCAGTCTGTATTGGTACGATCTTTACAACAATCTTAATTACGTCAGGAATTGTGATTGTCTTGCCTACCTTAAGAATGGAGTCTTCTGTAAGCTTGTTGTATTTCAGGATAGAAGCTCTGGTTACATTAAACTTCTCTGCAATATCCCAAATGGTATCCCCATCTTGAATGGTATAGGGGACATTCACCTTTTTACGTTCTATTTCAGCTCGGCTTGTTGCAGTGTCTGAGATGGAGGTCTTGCCAAATAGCGCTTTTAGAGTTCCTGATCCAACTACACCATCTGGTGTCAGCTTATGAAGGGTCTGAAACTTCTTAACCGCTGCCTCTGTTACATCACCAAAATAGCCTGTAGCCTCTTCGTCAAATAGCTTCAGCTCTTTAAGGGCTTTCTGAATTTCAGCAATTTCCTTTGAGCGCTCCCCTTTTTTGTAGACGTTGCCATCTGCATAAGCGATGTTGGCGAAGACTGCGAAAAGTGCTAAAATCATGATTATCAGAACAGTTGATTTGATAAAATACTTTTTCATATTTTTCTCCTCCCCGATCATTAAAGGACCTGTTAATGCCCCTTAAACTAGAATGTGAGCTTGTTCCATTATTTAGTATAATTATACTACAGCCATGACATCGTGGGAAGTAGCATAAAATCTTCATAGGACTACATTGCGCTTTATAGTGGTTTAAATCAGTACAATTGTTGTATAATATGAAATAAAAGCATATGGGTGATGAATGTGAAGGATATAAAATACTTTTTTCAATACATTAAGGATAAAGAGGTTCCCTTTTTTAAAAAGGGTTTAATTTTGGTTAGTTTCTTGTATTTTGTTTTGCCAACAGATATCGTGCCGGATTTTATTTTGGGCTTAGGCTGGCTGGATGATGCAGCGGTAGCAGCCTTTATATGGAATGCAGTAAGGTCAGAAATAGGGGACTATGTCAATAAAAGCAAAATAGAAGATGGCAAGGTAATTGACTTTGACTCCAAAAGAAAAGAGAAATAAGGCAGACTCGGCAGCA
>JAQSYB010000226.1 GCA_029256365.1 Clostridia bacterium | reverse complement strand
CTTCCTTGATATACAAATTCTATCTCTCCACCAAGCATATTGTAGTATTCCATAAGCTGTAATGTGCGTTCACGCAATCTATCCTTCGCTGCCATTACCAATTGAACCCTTCCAATTGTTCCAAGGCCTAAATCATTCCATGCTTCTTCAACAAACTCAGTTTCCTTCGTATGGAACTCAAGCCAACCTTTTTGTGCTTCCTTTAATTTCGCTTGCTCTTTTTCATTGAGTTTTTCCATTGCCTTTTTATATGTATTATTTAATTCTGCATCCCACATTTTCACATATTTGTTTTCTAATTCAACCCAGCTTTGGGTGTTGAATTCAGTAGATGCTAGAAATTCTGTTGATTCAACCTCATAATCCTTATCAATTGCATTGTCCTTTACATATTCTGAAAAACCTTCTTCAGACATTTGGTATTGCCCAAAATATACTATTTCAGATTGATCATCTGGAGAATCCATCAGAACAGTACCCTCTTGCTGTGGCTGAACAGCTTCTGGTTGTGTATTGTTAGGTGCTTTGCTATTATTCACATTGGTGCATGATGTTAGCATGAATGTAATTGCTAAAATTGCTAAATATTTTTTCATTTTGTACTCCTTTTAACTTCAAACGAAGGACTTGATAATTCTCACCCAGCATACCTCTCTGAACTACGGCTTAAATTAAAATCCATTATTATTGTATTATAATTCTTTCTCTTCTTTTGCACAAACTTCAAATTAAATGATATAGCTACCCTTTCTTTAAATATAGTACCTATTATCTTTGCCTCTGATACTATGTATCGTTCTCTATTCCCATATTTATCATCCTGTTGAATTCTGTATCATCATATTGCCCTTCAGAATATACTACAAGGTGCCAATCCCTAGACTATATTTAAATACTATGTGTTCCTTAATCCTTCAAGTATTACATTTATTTCATCCTTATGCAGGGAATAAACCAAGCAGTTAGGGCAATCATTCAGCATAATATCACGCCAATTATACTTTTCTGCACATTCAGGTATAGATGCATAAAAACCAACCCAATCATATTCCCAGCATCCTACTTGCTGTTGATGGGGTTGGCATTTTGATTCTTTTGGGTCTTTCCCGTTGAAGCTGCAATTCTTTAGCTCATAGCATTTCATAAATACCCTCCTCAAAATAATTAGTAGACTTTTGTACTTACTACGATGAAGGAGTATAACCTTTAAATAAAACTTATGGCGTTTTCTGATTCTTCTTATCTTGAATTGCCTTTATCTTTTCCTCAATTTTATTGCTCTCTTCTATCAATCTATGTTCCAATTCTTCCAAACTGGTTATTGTACTTTTTGAACTTTCATCTATTGTCATAGAATCAATTGGTTTCAATTCTTTCGTATTGGAATTTTCTGCACCATTCTGAAGCACTGGTTGGGTTTGTTCAGTCTTAGATTCATCAAAAGTATTACTTGCTTCTAAATCCACTTTAGCCTTTTTAACACAGCCTGTAGTATTCAAAATGAAAAAGACAAGAATCAAAAAAGATAAAGTGATTTTTAATATTCTCTTGTGCATTCGCATTTCCTCACTTTCAAATTAAATATTATGATTCATTTCTTGTTTAAGTACCTTGCTTCTGTTTGCATCGCAGTCCAATCATCTCGCTAATTGGAAATAGTCATTTTTTGATATATTATAAAATAACTCATTTACCACCTTGTTGTTTAGCAGCTCTACAGTAATATTACGATTAAATCGGTATTTAAATCCGCATTTCTCAATCACTCTTTTGGAATTATGATTAAAGTCATAGTGGCCGCACCAAATCAAGTCTAAGTCCATTTCTTCAAAACCGTATTTAATTAAATGCTTTACAGCTTCAGGTATATAGCCATTACCCCAGTATTTTGGATTTAATACATACCCTATTTCCCTTTGATTTAAGTCCTTCAAGTTCTCCTCTGGCGTTCTATTATGCATACCTACTCCGCCGATAACCTTGTTCTCTGACTTTATCACTAGGGCGTATGTTTCTTTATTTTCGATAAACATTCTGATGATTGCTTTACTCTCTTCAAAACTTCTATGGGGAGGCCAGCCTGCATTTGGTCCAACCAATTCACTACTTGCATATTCATATAAATCCAAATAATCGCTTTCCTGCCACTCTCTTATAAGCAATCGATCCGTCTCCAAATTTTGCATCTTAACCACCCCTTCTCGCTCTCTATACAGCTGCATACATTTCAATTCATCCTATAGTTGAAGTTAAACATTTCGTGCCAGCTTAAAAAATCTTAATCCCAACAGCATTAGCCACGTGATATTTAAAACCGCACCCAATAATGCAAATATCATAGGTATTCCAGTAATATTAGATGTAAATAATGACCAACACTCAAAAATTAATAAAGAGGTAAATCCGATTATCCCTACCAATGCATTTTTCTTTCCAAAGATTTTATTTCGCAGCATAACAATAGACATCGTAATTCCAGCTAGTTCTCCGAAGGCGAAGCCAATAAACGTACCAGGAGAATGGCTCCTACCTACTGCAAGCATTGCCTTGCCAGCTGCTTCAATGACAATCTTTTGCGATTCTGTCCCGGCTTGAATATATTGATGGCTTAGCTCAAGCATTGCAAATGCTCTATTGGTAGAAAAAAATATTGTTGTACCGATTAAGATTATGATCAATGCAACAGCAGCTCTTTCTTTATCTACACTGCTGTGTACTACATATAAAGCAAAATACATTAAAATACCCAATGAAAACATGATGATATTTAATAACCCCAAATTTCTGAGACCCATAAACCAGTTGCCTTGCAACAGCATATACCACTCAATCACAGTTTGAGGCACCACACTTCCACCTGGCAGAAAGGTGACAACAACTTCAATAAAAGCTGTCAAAACTGTGAGTATAGCAGTTATTCCTCCAAGTCTACAAATGGCTTGGAAATTTGATTTCGTTGATACCATTGCGCTGGGTTTAGAAAGCTTACTATTTAGATTGTTCATCTTCTACTCCTTTCATATTAAACCAGTTTATAAACTATTTATAAACTGCGTCATTTTAGTATGAAGCTCTTGATCATTGTCCTCTATAATGTAGAAAAAATCTGTATTTCCGCCTGTATATCTCATGTGCTGCTTATCAGCTATAACAATATGCATTGTTTGTACATGATCATAATTATCTAACAGAATAATATTCATCTCGATTACTTCAGATAGCTGGTATTCTATACCCTCATTTAAGCTTCTTTTACAAGTGTATTCATTCAGAATCTGCTTTAATTCCTCCAGCTTCTCCTTGTCCCTGATAGCTACTCCACCTGATCTATTTATTGTAAATGAATCGAAAGTGTATTTGTCAGGTATCACTTGCTGTGGATAATTGAAGGTTATCAATATAGCAAATGAAACAAGAAGAGAAAGAATTAGGAAGACTATAGCTTTGCTAACTCCCATCGAACAAACATTTTCCTTATTCTTAATCCATTTAGCTATAAAAACAAACAATTTATAAACCAAGTAAATCATTACAATAGGTATATACAAGAACAGCATATTTATAATCAGCTTGATAAAATATACAATAGATTCATTAAACCAGATAGGTGCACCCCATATCATAATTAACTCCCCTAATCAACAATATCGTTTACATCAAAAATCATCTTTTTACAACTGCTGCAATAATA
>JAQSYB010000225.1 GCA_029256365.1 Clostridia bacterium | reverse complement strand
CTCAGGAGGTTTTGCCATGAGAGAAATAATTATGTCTATGATTGATGTTGCAATGGGAAAAGTGAAAGCTCAGTTGGTCTTCAAAAATATAAATGTAGTAAATGTGTTTACAGAAGAAATATATAAAGCGGATGTTGCCATTCATGACGGCTATATTGCTGGTATTGGAAAATATAGTGGAGCAGTAGAGCTAGAGATGGAGGGGAAATTCATATGTCCCGGATTTATTGATGGACACGTACATATAGAATCCTCTATGGTCACTCCGGCTGAATTTGCAAGGGCAGTAATGCCCAGAGGAACAACCACTATTGTGGCAGACCCTCATGAGATAGCCAATGTCAAAGGTATTGCAGGTATTAAATATATTATAGAAGGCTCAGAGAATATACCTCTTGATATATTTCTTATGCTGCCCTCCTGTGTTCCTTCAACTCCCTTTGAAAATTCAGGCAGTGTATTGAAGGCCGAGGATTTGTTGGAGCTTATCAATCATCCAAAGGTATTGGGCTTGGGAGAGCTTATGGATTTCCCAAGTGTAATAAGCTGTGAAAAGAACATCATAAACAAAATTGTATTGGCTAAGAACGCTCATAAAATGATGGATGGTCATGCTCCCGGTATCAGCGGTAAAGAGCTGAATGCTTATATATTGCCAGGAGTTCGGACAGAACATGAATGCAGCACTCCTGAGGAGGCTGTAGAAAGACTGCGTCTTGGCATGTTCATTATGCTGAGAGAGGGCTCTGCTGCGCGCAACGTAGCCAGTTTGCTGCCTGCAGTAAATGATGCGACACAGAGCAGATGTTTGTTTTGTACCGATGATCGGCATCCAGAGGATATATTGAATATGGGACATATAGACAATAATATCAGAGTAGCGATACAAAAGGGCTTTGATCCAGTAAAAGCCATACAAATGGCTACAATCAATGCAGCAAGATGCTATAATCTGCAGAACATTGGAGCGGTAGCCCCAGGATATAAAGCAAATGTAGTGATTTTAAATGATTTAGAAAGCATCGATATTTATCAGGTATACAAAAAGGGCAGGCTGGTAGCAGAAAATGGAAAAGCACTGTTTGAGCTTCGGAGCATCAATGACTCAAGGATGAGGAATTCGGTGAATATAAAGAAGCTGGAACAAGACAGCTTTGTTATGGAAAATATAAGTGGGCTTGCAAATGTAATCGGATTGATTCCCCATTCTTTGATAACAAATAAGCTTAGACTCGATGTTATTGGTAAGGATGGAGAATATTTTGATTCTGATGGTAGTAGATTGCTAAAGATTGCTGTTGTAGAGAGACACCACCAAACAGGACATATCGGATTGGGGCTTGTAAAGGGCATGGGACTCCAAAAGGGTGCAATCGCTTCAACTGTAGCTCATGATTCTCATAACATCGTAGTAATCGGCGACAATGACAGCGATATGCTAAGTGCAGTAAACCATCTTCAGAGCATTGGCGGTGGAATCTGTATTACTTCCCAAGGTGAGGTAAAGCATTCTTTGGCTCTTCCAATTGCAGGTCTTATGAGCGACTTAAGTCTAGAGGAAGTACACAGCAAGTTAAAAATAATGCTGGATGCAGCGTATTCTATGGGTGTCTCAAGGGAATACGACCCATTTATGACACTGGCATTCTTAGCACTGCCTGTCATTCCAGAATTGAAAATTACAGACTTGGGCTTATTTGATACAATGCAATATAAATTTTGCAGCTTGAAAGTGGAACAATAGGTGAACGTCATGCTAAACAAAATAGAAATATTAACAAAATTAAAAAAATTAAATTTTCCAATCAATCAGTACTGTGTGATGACTGGCGCTGCATTGGTGCTGCATGGCATCAAAGAGACCACGGCAGATATTGATATTGGATGTTCCGAGGAATTGCTTCAATGGCTGCAGCAGCAGGGATATAAGCTGCAGCGGCGAAAGAAGTATGAAGGAATTGTAATAGATGACTGTATAGAAGTATTTGGGAACTGGAAAGCAGAAAAAGTAGTCTATAAAGATGGCATACCAATAGCAGATATCCAATGCATAAGAAAATATAAAGAAGATTTGAGTAGAGAAAAGGATTTGGCGGATATCAAGCTTATTGATGAATACATAGCAGCCAAAGCAAAAAACGAATTGGAGAGTTGATGCAAATGAAAAAGGTTATAACTATAATAGTTGTTTTAACGACGATAATATCTACCTCCTGCAGTGCGAAAGTCACAAACGGCGAAACAGAACCAATAAAACCTACACAAACAGAGAACAAACCTCAGAGTAAACCTGAAGAGAAACTAATAAACAGCCCTTTGAAGCTTGCCTATGAAGGAAGAATTGATAACCTGCAAGTCGCAGTAGGCAATAAGCTTGGTGATGTGATAGCGCAATTGGGAGAGCCTGATGAGCTGGCTCATTTTGAGGGTTCCACTTATATTAGCTATCAGAATACAAGCTTTATGCTGGATAGAATCATCGACAATACAAGTGATCGTGCTGATGTATTGGGGATCATTGTTTCAGAAGACTACGAGCTTTATGGAGTAAGGGTTGGTATGACGATAGATGAAATCAAAAAAATATTAGGAGCAGCAGAGCAGGAATATAAAGATGGAGAAGCTGATGAAGAAATGTGGAAGCTAGAATATCATTGCGGAGATTACAAGCTTACCTTCTTTTTCGATGACAAATCATCCCCTAGTACGTCTGCTTATCTAAGTAAGTTATAAAATGAAAAAACAATTAAGAAAAATAAATTTCATGGGATTAACAGGGCTGTTGGTTTATGTGTCTTTTATTTCATGGCGATTGTTTTTCTTTGCCTATACAGATAATTATCGCAGTCAATTGAATCGTATCAGGTACAATTTAGTGCCCTTCAAAACAATTGCAAATTATATAAGAAACAGCGGCAGTGTCGACTTTGATGTGTTGATATATAATTTGGCAGGGAATGTGGTTGCTTTTATGCCTTTGGGCTTTTTTCTGCCCTTTGCATTTAGGGGCATTGGTGCTTTGAAGACTTTTTTTCTATCCTTTGCATTCATTGTATGCGCAGAATTGATGCAGCTTGTAAGTCGCAGAGGAGTATTTGATGTGGATGATGTTCTGCTGAATATGATTGGCAGTATGATAGGCTGCGGTATATATAAGCTTTTATTTTATATATTTGCGGGTAGGAGGTAATCGAAATTTGAAAGTGGAAGTATTTAAGCTAAATGCCTTTACACAAAGTTTAAATGGAGGCAATCCTGCTGGGGTGGTACTGAAGGCAGATGAGTTAAATGAAAAGCAAATGCAGCAATTGGCTAACCTAATAGGCTTTTCAGAAACTGCATTTGTAGCATCCTCTGATACAGCGGATTTTAAAGTCCGTTTTTTTACTCCTTGCGCTGAGGTGGAATTGTGTGGTCATGCTACCATAGCAGCCTTTGCCTTGATGGTACAAAAGGGAATTCTTCATGAAGGGGAATATACACAAGAAACAAAAGCAGGAAAACTAAAAATTAAAATAAATGATCAATCTATATACATGCAGCAAGCAATGCCACAGTTCTTTGAGACCATTGAAAAAGAAGAATTATTAAGCTGCTTGGGCATTGATCTAAATGAAATAGATGATAAACTGCCGGTACAAGCAGTGTCAACGGGGTTGAAGGATATATTGGTTCCTTTAAAAAGCAAGTCAGCATTAATGAATGTAAG
>JAQSYB010000224.1 GCA_029256365.1 Clostridia bacterium | reverse complement strand
CCTACATAGTCAGGATACCATTCGATGGTGTTATTGTTTGCTATCAACTGATCCTTCAGCTTTGTCATTTCAATATACCAGCTAGGTCTAGCATAGTATAGCAGCGGAGTCTTACATCTCCAGCAATGAGGATAGTTGTGCTCCATCTTTTCTTTCTTGAATAACTTGCCTTCTACAGCCAACCATTTTATGATATCTAAGTCCGCATCCATTACAAACTGCCCTTCCCATGGAGTCGCAGTAAACTTACCTTCTCCATTTACTGGCTGCAGTACTGGTAGGTTATATCTTCTTCCTGTTTGATAATCGTCTTCACCAAAGGCTGGAGCTGTATGAACGATACCTGTACCGTCCTCAGTTGTTACATAGTCTGCAACTGTTACAAAGAACGCCTTTTTATCTGTCGTAACAAAAGGCATTATTTGCTCATATTCCATGAACTCCATGTCCTTGCCAGTCATTTCTTCAAGTACTTCAAATTCTTCCCCTAGTAATTTGTGCGCAAGGTTCTTCTCTATATAATAAACCTCATCGTTTTGCTTTACCTTTAGATATGTTTGTTTTGGATTCACAGTCAATGCAACGTTAGAAGCCAACGTCCAAGGAGTAGTCGTCCAAACTAAGAAATATTCATTGACATCCTTCTTCTTAAACTTAACATATACTGTATTTGTCTTTATTTCCTTGTAGCCCTGTGCAACCTCGTGGGAAGCTAAGCCTGTTCCGCAGCGTGGGCAATAAGGCAGTATCTTGTGCCCTTCATATATCAAGCCTTCCTTGTTGAACTTATCCAATATGTGCCACTCTGACTCGATATAATCATTGTGATAGGTTACATAAGGATTGTCTAAATCTATTAGATAACCCATTTTTTCTGTCATGTCACGCCAAAGGCCAACATATTTAAAAACGGAATCGCGGCATTTCTCATTAAACTCTTTGATGCCATACTTCTCAATATCCTGTTTGCCGGAGATTTGAAGCTCTTTCTCTACTTCGATTTCAACTGGCAGTCCATGAGTATCCCAGCCTGCTTTTCTCTTCACTTGGTAGCCCTTCATTGTCATGTAACGGCATACTGAATCTTTTAGCGTTCTAGCTATTACGTGGTGTATACCCGGCTTACCATTTGCTGTTGGAGGACCTTCATAGAATATAAAGGATTCTGCACCCTCTCTTACTTCTATGCTTTTTTTGAGCAGGTCTATTTCATTCCAATACTCTGAAACGGATTGTTCTCTATCTGCAACCTGTTGGTCAGACAAAAATTTAAACTTTTCCATATTTCTCATCCTCTCATATTTCTTTTTAATAAAAAATAAAGTCCCTGACTAATAGTCAGGGACGATTTAACGCGGTACCACCCAAATTACTACAGCCGTTCACTTGCCTCTCGCAAGCTCAAACTGTAGTCACTTAAGCATATAACGCATGCCTGCGTGGTGCCTTACTAAAATTTCGGGCATCCGGCTCCAAGGTGATTTTCTCCTTTGAGTTCGCGATAATCTTTCACCAACCGATTATCTCTCTACAGCTTACTCAAAAGCTACTGTCCTTTTCATGGCCGTTTACATATAATTATTATTGCTTATTATAGCACAGATATACAATTTGTCAAGATTTTACTTCAATATAGCATAGCTCCTATCAATTGTAATGACAGGATTGTATTGAGGATGTTTTTTCTTTATGGCTTCAGAAATCTCTTTTGCGACCTTCTTCTCATCGCATTCCTTAACCTCATGAGGAATTACCATATCAAAAATGACATTGCAGTGATTGTCGTCGCCGACTATTCTTAAATCGTGAATGGATAATTCCATCCCGCATTCCATCAATACACCGACAATCTGGTGCTGTACTTTTTGCACCACCTTATCATCGGTATTAATAGGATCCATATGCATGACCAAATGAATACCCAGTTCCTTTGATATTTCCTGCTCTGCCTTGTCAATTAGGTCATGGGCATGGGTGATATCCATGCTAGCAGGTATTTCTGCATGAAGAGAAACAACACAGCGATTGGGTCCATAATTGTGTACAATGATATCGTGTACTCCAATTACCCCTTCACAGGCTAGAGTCTTCATGATAATTTCATCTACAAATTCAGCTTCAGGCGCCTCTCCCAGCAAAGGATTTAAGGTCTCCTTTGTCAGATTAAAGCCTGAATACATGATAAACAATGCTACGGCTATCCCTATATAACCATCTATAGGGAAGGTGATCCATATGGATAATACCAAGGATAACAATACTACAGATGTTGTAATTACATCGCTTAAACTATCCATTGCAGTTGCTTCCATAGCCTTGCTGCCAATGGTTCTGCCCAGCTTTCTATTAAAAAAGCTTAGCCATACCTTTAATACAATTGAAAAAGATAAGAGTAAAAAGGTCATCCAGCTAAAGGTAACTGGCTCAGGATTCATCACTCTTTCTACGGAGCTTTTTATAAATTCAAAGCCTACCAATATTACAAGAAATGAAACAATCATCGCAGATATGTATTCAATCCTGCCGTGACCAAAGGGATGCTCTCTGTCTGCAGGCTTGTTGGTCATCCGAAAGCTCACCAAGGTAATAATCGAAGAAGCTGCATCAGATAAATTGTTGATGGCATCTGCCATAACCGCAATACTATTTATCAAAAAACCGACAGTTAGCTTACCTGCAAAAAGTAGTATGTTGGCAATTACACCAACAAAGCCGCCCAAGTAGCCATAAGCCTGTCGTACATTACTATCACCTGTTTTCTCATGGTTTTTTACAAATCTTCTTATTAAAAAATTGGTCATGAAAGAATCACCTCATAAAATTTAGCTTAAAGTATATTGTAACACAAAAGCCCACTATATATAATCTGAAAAGAAAAAAGCTTGCATTTTGACTGCAAGGCTTTATTTTATATCGTCACTTTATCATGTTCTTTGGATGCGCTGACCAGTAGAAAAGCGGCTGTCAGCAGATGCATAATCATACCTACAAAGGGAATCCATGCAATACAGGATGTGATGATGCCCAAGGTACAAGGAGCAGTGTCCAACTTTTCCTGATTGCAATAAACAAGTGTAATGATATGAAGCAGCAGCATTACCATAACAGGCAGATACAAAAAGCTTATCACCATTGCTCCTCCAATAAAAGGTATTCCCAAGAAGGCTTCCATGGTACCCGTCACCCATTTGAGTGTCTTAGCAGTGCTCATAATTATCCTCCCTATCACTCATATCATTCCGTCTTCCTGTATCTAAATATATATGCCTTCTTGCTGCTTTTTATGACTGGTTCTTTACATAATACTCCTTGTATTTGGTGTGCCGTAACGCATAAAAGCACTTATGAATTTGACAAATGCCACCTTCATAAGTGCTTTCTAGACCTCTATAAATTCAATGCTTTATTGATTGCTTTGACTACTTGATCCGTCTGGAAAGGTTTCTCAATAAAATCTACCGCTCCCAGTTTGATTGCTTCCACTACCATGAACTGCTGGCCCATTGCGCTGCACATAATGACTTTTGCATTGCTGTCAAATGCCAATATTTCTTTTAATGCATTTAAACCATCCATTTGCGGCATTGTAATATCCATTGTCACAGCATCTGGCTTCAGTTGTTTATACATTTCTACTGCTGTTAGCCCATTGTCAGCTTCTCCTACTACCTCAAAGCCGCCCTGTGAAATAATATTTATCAGCATTCTCCTCATGAATCCTGCATCATCAACTATGAGAAT
>JAQSYB010000223.1 GCA_029256365.1 Clostridia bacterium | reverse complement strand
TTATGTTGACATACTTTGATTGAAGTGATAGAATAATGGAAAATAAATATTCAATGCGTTGAATGGGAATAGTAGATAAGAAAGATATTTGCAGAGAGTCGTTGGGGTATTTGCCCAGTGGTGGAATACGACATTATCTTATTGTTGAACTCACCCAGGAGCAGCTGCCTGAAATTCATAAATTAGGGTAAGACGTTTTCCTACGATATAGGGATAGATGATAGCAGTCATCGATGAAGGTGGATTTCTTTAGGAAATCAATGTGAGTGGTACCGCGGATATATCTCCGTCTCTTATTAGAGGCGGAGTTTTTATTTTTTTAAAGATATAAAAGAGCTAAATATTTATTTGTAAAAGGAGTGTATGAATATGCCTTATTCAAAGGAAGTAGATCGCAAGTGGCAAAAAATCTGGGAGGATTCTAAGCTATATAAGTTTAATCCGAAAAACGTTGATAAAAAGCTTTATGTATTAGAAATGTTCTCTTATCCTTCTGGATCAAAGCTTCATGTAGGACATTGGTACAATTACGGACTAAGTGATTCTTGGGCAAGGATGAAGAGGATGCAGGGCTATGAAATATTCCAGCCTATGGGCTTTGATGCTTTTGGATTGCCTGCGGAGAACTTTGCCATCAAAACCGGTATTCATCCCCATGATTCAACGATGCAAAACATAGAGACTATGGAAAAGCAGTTAAAGGAAATGGGTGCTACCTTCGATTGGGATTATGAAGTAATCACTTGTTTACCAGAGTACTATAAGTGGAATCAGTGGTTGTTCTTAACACTTTACAAAACTGGATTGGCATACAGAAAAGAAGCTCCTGTTAATTGGTGTCCAAAGTGCAACACTGTGCTTGCCAACGAACAGGTTGTGGATGGGCATTGTGAAAGATGTGAAACTGATGTAACCAAGAAGAATTTAACACAATGGTTCTTTAAAATTACAGATTATGCGCAGGAGCTGCTTGATAAATTAGAAGATTTAGACTGGCCAGAAAAGACAAAAAAAATTCAAACCAATTGGATTGGAAGATCTGAGGGTGCTGAAATAGAATTCAAGGTAGCTGATCAAGATATTAGCTTCAAGGTTTTTACAACGAGGGCGGATACCTTAATGGGTGTAACCTATGTTGTGCTTGCACCTGAAAATGAACTGGTAGCAAAGCTGACTACAGAGGAAAACAAAAAGGCTGTTGCAGAATATCAAGATGCTACAAAGAAAATTACTGAAATAGATAGACTTTCAACTACAAAAGAAAAAACAGGTGTATTTACAGGCTCCTATGCCATTCATCCAATTAACGGACAAAAGGTAGAAATTTGGATAGCAGACTATGTGCTTGGAAGCTATGGCACAGGTTGTGTTATGGCAGTACCTGCCCATGACGAAAGAGATTTTGAATTCGCAGAAAAATATAAGCTTCCTATTAATAGAGTCATTAAGGGGAAGGATGGCGCCAATGATGCACTTCCATTTGGAGAATATGGCATATTGGTAAATAGCGGGCAGTTTGACGGCCTAACCTCTGAAGAAGGTAAAATTCAGCTTGTTGAAAAGTTAGCGGAACAAAATAAGGGACAGCTTAAAATAAACTATAGATTAAGAGATTGGTTGGTTTCTAGACAAAGATACTGGGGAACTCCAATACCAGTAATCCATTGCGAAAAGTGTGGTGCGGTACCAGTTCCTGAAAAAGACTTACCAGTATTGCTTCCATATGATGTGGAATTTGCACCAGATGGAGAATCACCACTTAAGAAAAGTGCAGAGTTCATGAATGTTGCCTGCCCAAGCTGCGGCGGACCAGGGCAAAGAGAGGCTGATACCCTTGATACCTTTGTATGCTCCTCTTGGTACCATTTAAGATATCCTGACAATAAGAACAAAGATCAGGCCTTCAACACAGAGTGGATCAATAAAATGCTGCCTGTTGACAAATATATTGGTGGTGCAGAGCATGCTGCAATGCACTTGCTGTATGCAAGATTTATAAACAAAGCATTAAGAGATGCTGGTTATGTAAATTTTGATGAGCCTTATACTTCCTTGATTCATCAAGGAACAATACTTGGACCAGATGGTCTTAGAATGAGCAAATCCAAGGGGAATGTAATTTCTCCAGATGTATACATTGATGAGTACGGTTCTGACGTGTTTAGAATGTACTTGGCATTTGGCTTCTCATACATTGAGGGAGGTCCATGGAGTGATGACGGTATAAAGTCTATGTCAAGGTTCGCCAACAGAGTTGAGCGTATCGTAGAAAGATCCAAAGAGCTTGCTGGCATAACAGGAAAAACTGAAATGGGCAAGGAAGAAAAAGAGCTTAACTTTGTAAGACATATGGCCATTAAAGGTGTTACAAAGGATGCAGAAATATTCCAATTCAACACCTCGATTGCGAAGCTGATGGAATTGTTGAATGCACTATATAAATATGAAGCTGATGTAGAAAACAAGAATATTGCTTTGTTCCAAGATGCAATAAATGACCTGCTGAGACTGCTTTCACCCTTTGCACCACACTTTACAGAAGAAATGTGGGAGGCACTAGGAAATAAGGGTTCGATATTCAATGAAAAGTGGCCGGTATGGGATGAAAACGCAATGATTAAGGATGTTGTAGAAATTGCGATCCAAGTGAACGGCAAGGTAAAGGGAAGAATGGAAATCCCAACATCAGCTGAACAGCAAGAAATCGAGAAGATGGTAATGGAAAACGATGAAGTAAAGGATATGCTTGAAGGCAAGCAAATCGCTAAGATTATTGTAATAAAAAACAGGTTGGTAAATATTGTTGTAAAATAGAAGAGGATAAAGTGGTGGGTTTCTTGCCTGCCAGTGCAAAAGCATGTATGAGATATACATGCTTTTGCTTTTTTAAACAGCCATTTGCGAAGCAAATTCAGGCAAAAGGCGAAGGGCTCGATGCCCTGAACCTTTTTTTAAAGGAAATATAAAAATAGGGATTGACATACAGGATATTATAAAATAAAATAAATATAGAATACATGCCTAGGGTATATTTAATTTAGAAATTTAAAACATTGAAAACACTTGGCTTAAAAAACTTAAAACAACATACCCCCTAAAGAAGGAGTGAAATCATGAAAAGTAAAAACTTCAAGATAACAGGTATGACATGTGCTTCCTGCTCAAATGCAGTGGATAGAGCAGTAAAAAAGCTAGCAGGAGTATCAGAACACAATGTCAATCTTGTAACAGAATTAATGAGTGTAACCTTTGATGAAAGCAAGCTTACAGAAGCTGACATAATAAAGGCGGTAGAAAAGGCTGGCTATGAAGCTTCAGTGGTAAGCGATAGCAAGGAAGTAACCATACCCATAGCTGGAATGACATGTGCTTCCTGCTCCCAAGCTGTTGAAAGAGCTTTGAGCAAGCTTGCTGGCATTGAGACTGCCAGCGTAAATCTGGCTACAGAAAAAGCAGCAATTAAGTATAACCCTGAGAAGATCAGGCTTTCTGAAATAAAACAAGCAATTAACAAAGCTGGCTATCAAGCCTTGGAAATTGACAATAAGGATAAGGTTGATGAAGATAAGCTGCGAAAAGAAAAAGAAATAAAAATTCTTTGGACTAAATTTATCGTATCTGCGATTTTCTCAATACCTCTACTGTATATCGCAATGGGGCCTATGGTATCTTGGTGGAATGCACCGATTCCCGGCTGGCTTGAGCCAATGCAGTTTCCTTTAACCTATGCCTTAACAGAAATACTATTGGTAATACCAGCAATCATAGCAGGATATAGATTTTACACTGTGGGCTA
>JAQSYB010000222.1 GCA_029256365.1 Clostridia bacterium | reverse complement strand
ATCAATAATCTCAAACAAACCATAGGTAACAAGGCTGTCCTTTAATATCCTGTCAATTTCCTCTATATCAAGAATAGACTCTTCATAAATCTTATAAATCTGTGTGATTACAGTGGTAAACATCCTAGTTAAAATCATATTTCCTTTTTCGTCAAGCTCTAGGAAGCTTTTATCAGCCTTTGTCAAAAGCTCCTTTACAATTTCTACATATGGTTCTTCTGTAAAGCTGGTTTTGTTGATTTCAACAGTTCTAGTAAGCTTCACAGGGAAAAAGAAGTGTATCCCCATACATCGATTCTTTTTCTTGCACTTCTCAAATACAAAATCCAAGGGTATTGAGGATGTATTGGTGGCCAATATGCATTCTGGTTTTACGATTGGCTCTATTTCCGAGAAAATTTCCTGCTTAAGCATCTTATCCTCTAGCACTGATTCAATAACAAGCTCACAGCTTGCTAAATCAGCATATTGATTTGATATCACAAAGGCTTTCCGCTTCTGCTGGTATTCTGCTTCTGTTAAAAGGCTCCGCTTCAGCATCTTACCCAGTTGCTTTTCAATAGAGACCTTTAACTCCTCAACATCCTCTTTCCGTCTGCATATCAACACCATTTTGTGGTCATATTGGAAAAAGTGGTTGAAAATATCTCTTCCCATCTTGCCTTTGCCGATTATTCCAATCTCCAAAGTGGCACCTCCTTACATTCCTTCCATGGAATTTCCATAGATAGAAAAATACTTCTGTGTAGCTCTGGCACTTATCTTATACAGCTCTACGACGCTATCGTAGAAATGCTTTTCATCCAGCTTTGTTCTCAATACTGAATTGGCCAGATTATAGTAATCATAATCCTTGATCACGATTTGATCCTTCAACTGCTCCCACTGCTCTGTCCCAGGGAATGGTGTCAGAATAGAGAATCCGGAGTGAAAGATAGGATTCTCCTCTACAAAGCGAGCCAACCGTTCAAAGTCCTTTTCTTCAAAATCAGGATGCACAATATAATTCCCATTTACATATATACCGGCTTCATTCATGATCCTTAATCCTTCTTTGGTTGTTTCTATGGTATTTTCTTTGTCATATTTCTTTAACTCCTCATCACTGGTGGCTTCCAAGCCGCAGACCGTTACCCTAAGCCCTGCCTTTACTGCCAGCTGTAGAAGCTTAGGATGTTTTATGACTGTATCCGTCCTGAGATCCGCCATATACATGTGATTGTCCAAGCCTTCTTCAATAATTCTGTTAAACAGATGCTCGATTTTCTTAACATCCCCAAAGGTATTGGCATCACAAAAACGGATGATTGGGTATTGCTCCATTTGCTTTAATTCATTGATAATTGACTCCACATCACGATGAAAATAATGGCCATGGGTTAATTGCCATATACTGCAGAAATTGCATTTATGTGTACAGCCTTGTGATGTACTGAGATAATGAATCTTCTTTTTCATCTTTGGTATGGTATAGTTATATCGATCTGTCAGGCTCCTATTTGGCAATACCTCATCAAGAAGATAATTCTTTTGGAATTCCGAATAGCTGATATCACTTAAGGACTTTGTATAGTAAAGACTCTCTCCTTTGTTTAATGCCAAGCCCGGTATATTCGTATAATCCGCATTTTCTTGATTCTTTTTCAATTCTTGTACAATATGATAGAAGCTGTATTTTCCTAGTCCAATGGATATGATATCTGCTCCAGAGCCTATAAAATCTTGAGGGCAGGCCGATGGATGAAGTCCTCCAACCATTGTTAGTGTGTTTTTATTAATTTTCTTAACCATTTCCAAAAGCTTTATCACAGAATTATACTGAGCTGTTATGCAGGTAAAGGCTATGATATCTGGTCTAAAATCAGCCATTTCCTTGACCACTGCTTCAATATAGTCATAATTCGGATTCATATCCATTTCAGTTTTCTGATCCAGTATAATAACATTTTCATCGGGCACTACTCCCCCTAACTCATTCAGAGCCAAGGGCGGTCCCACTAATATTCTCCTTAGAATTGACTTTCTGCCTTCTTCATCAGCATAATCAAGCATTTTGAATTTATTTGGGATAGGTGGATTTACAAGTAATATATTCATTCAAATAACCTCCAAAATAAAATCTACTCTACATATCTTATGGTAAAACCAGCTTGCATGAATTTACTGACCTCCATAACAAAGCTGAATATTAAGTCGCCATCCTTAAAGCTACTGCTCTTAAGCAGTGTATCAATTGAAATAATCGCAGCAGGAGGTCCAGCATAGCCAACCTTCTCTATTGCGCTATAGCACTTATCCCCACCAATGTTTAAATCAATGCATTCGTTTATGATATGATCACGAACAGATTTAGAGGGCATATTGACTACGAAATATTTAAGGGTAGAAAGATCAATCTCATGCTTATCAATCATTCTTTTTAACGCATTGTAAAAAATAGTTTTATCATTTGCATCTACCGCATGCTCCCGCATTTCACTTAAATAAATCTGCCTGATATGATGGGCACAGTTATCATAGTCAATAGTCGGGTTATTGGCATAGTATGGAAAATCATTGCACATAGCCGAAGCCTTCTTCCCCCCTGCAGATTCAACATATGTGTCCTCCAAGAAAAAACCATTTTTCTTCTCATCAACAGCTTGTAAAACAAAGGCTCCAGCACCATCACATAGGTACCAGCGCAAGAATATGTCATCCTTGGTTACCTTTTCTTGATTATAAAACTCTGGTATAAAGTATGCGCTGGCGAGATGAGAGGAAACAACCAGAGCATTTTTGTATTCCCCTGCCTTTAAGAGTGCATGGGCTGTTTTTATGGCTTTATATACCGAAGTACAATTGGAGTGTATATGAAATTCACCACATATTTCGATGCCCAAAGCTTCTTGTATCCTTGTTGATAGAGGGGGAAGCTGATGAGAATATGCGCCTCCAAAAACCAAGAGGTCGATATCCTTGGCTTCCAAGCCAGCATCTTTTAATGCTATATTTGAAGCCTTCACAGCCATGGTTAAAAAATCATCGTCAAAGCTGCGGGTTTTATTATTAAAAGCATAATGACAATACTCTATCCCCAGCATCTCTTTCATGACTGGTTGTATTCTTTCCATCCACTTCTGGATTTTAGGGGATGCATCGGATAAGGGTCCTATATACTCATTTATTTTCTCGAACTCAATGGGTTCTCCCGGAAGATAAGTGCTTGTCCCAATTAGCTTTACATTCTTTCCCATGATTCACACAACCTTTTCTCTTATTTTGGTTATCTAATTTGTTTTTTGAAATTCCTCTAGGTATTCCAAGGCATGATTTCTAGCGTATTCTTTTTTATGTTGTATTATAAATTTTATAAGTGCTTCACAGTAATCCATGGTATCTTTTTTGTTTACGATTACATCCACCAAACCCAGCTCCTTTGCTTCATCTGCCGAAAAGGTTTCTCCAGCCATTACTAGCTCCAAAGCCTTTCCCCAACCCAGCAGTTCTGTATATCGCAGGGTTCCATTTACACCAGGTAGAAATCCGAAGGATGACTCTGGAAGACCCAATATACTTCCTCTGCCGCAGATGCGCAAATGACTGCTTAGTGCCAATTCCGTTCCAGAGCCAACACATAATCCATTTATGGCACTTATGACAGGGATATCCGCATGATAAAAATAATTAAAGGTATTGCGATTTTCCTGATACCATGCAGGATAGGCAACCAGCTTGCCATTGCCGTCCAGCTTACTTTGCGTTCCGAATATCTCCATAAGCTGATCTACATCTGCGCCAGAGCTATAGTGCCTCCCGCTGCCG
>JAQSYB010000221.1 GCA_029256365.1 Clostridia bacterium | reverse complement strand
TTTAATCACATTTCTGTGATATTAACAAATCGTTTGAACCTACTCAAAAGAATTAATTTTCTTGGTTTCGTTATACTGTTTAGTTTTCAAGGACCATTTGTTTGTCAACGTCTAGCGCCGACTTTTACTATTATATAAAATTTATTGTTGCTTGTCAACATAATTTTTATATAATTTTTTCTGTCATATTCTTTATTATTTTGTCTGTTTTCTTCCCGACCTCAGCCAGGAATCTTATCTTACCACGTCTTATACCATGTTGTCTACAGCCAATTTATTCCAGCTGCTATTTGATACTTTGATGTGCATTCACAGCACATGTAATAATATATCATGAGCCTGTATCCTTGTAAACAGAAAAAAACTAGTATTGATAATAAATATTGGTATCCTCCATAATTGGTCTGATCGTGAAGCCGTTGTCCTTCAGATATTTAATAATATCAGGCAACGCTTTCGCAGTTTCCATATGTGTGCCGCTATCATGCATAATGATGACTGCGCTTTTCTTATTCTTAACCTGGTTTATTACACTGCTAAGTATTTCTGCACTGCCAATGCTTCTGGATTTGCTGTCCATACTATCTACATTCCATAGTATTGTTCGATATGGATTCAATACAGCCTTTAATTCATCGCTTTTTATATAAGTACCACCATAAGGCGGCCTAAATAGACTTGTTACAAGTCCTGCAGCATCAAATAGTGCTGTGTTTGTTTTATCAATCTCCCTTTTCAGGTTCTCCCCGCTGCTGTATATGTTTTCTTTTATATGGGTAAATGTATGATTTCCAATACTATGTCCTTCTTCAATCATTCTAAGAAGCAAACTTTTATTTTTTTCTATGGTCTTTCCTATTATAAAGAAGGTTGCCTTTACATCTTCCTTTTTTAAAGTATCCAGTATGATGGGTGTTACTTTACTATCTAATCCATCATCAAAGGTAAGGTAAGCAACCCTCGGATAACCTGAACTTTCTGCGTTGGCAGCATTCAGCTTTTTATTCAGCTCAGCATCTACAAGTTTGCCTACTAGCACTGCATCGCCCATAGTTTTTATCCTAATACTTCTTATATCATCCATTACTTCCACTTCATAGCCCAATAGGTCTATCAATCCAAGTATTGGAAAGTATATATTATTGTCACGAAAGATTAGTGGAGCATCTAGATCCATAATGGTATTATCGCTAAGCTGTACAGTGACAGCATTTATAATTTTAATGCTTTTTGTACTATTGCTAATAGTGATTGAATTTGTTGTCTTATCTTCTACTATCGCAACATTTATATTCGCTTTTATTTTGTTTAGTGGAACGTAAGTAAATCCGTTAAACATTCGTGCAACTGATGTGCCATCTAACTTTGTACCATCAATAAATAATCCATAGTTATTATAGTCATCTGCGGATACCGAAGATGTTCCGAAAAATAAAAATAATGCTGCAAGAAATATAGTTAATATTATTATTTCCCTCTTTATCATTTTTTCTCTCCCCAAACCTTGTATTAAAATGGAATTTCACATTGCTTTAATATAGCTATTATAGTAGATATTATATTATACGTGTCATTTTATAACAATTATTAATATTCGTAGAACTATAGTTTAAATTTGCACAATAAAAAGAGAGCACTATGAAGTGCTCCTTGTATTGCTATTTTTATTTTTGACCATAATTCTCTATGGTCTGCTTTCTTAACTCTTTGCATTCTTGATCTGCTATGGTCTTCATTCCGCCTATTTGCATTGCATATAACGTTATCTTGGCTGCTTCTTCTACGATAACTGCATTGCCGTAGGCTTTTTCAATATCCTCACCTACTGCGAGCATCCCATGGTTCTCCATTAGTATCGCATTATTGGAGCCAATATGTTTTGCAACCTTATCTGCCAATTCAATGGTTCCCATAGGCGCATATGGCGCACACCTTACAGGTCCGCCTATCATGCCTGCCAATTCAGCAACAATAACTGGAATTTCCTTATTGCAGCATGCCCAGGCGGTTGCAAATACAGAGTGAGTATGACAAATCCCAAACACATCTGGTCTGCCAGCGTATGTTCTACAATGAAGCTGCGTTTCTATAGAAGGCTTTCGATTTCCATCAATTGTTACACCCATTAAGTCAACCACTACAATATCAGAGGGCTTTAACAATGAATACTCCATGCCACTGGGTGTTATACATATCAATCCTGTTTCCTTGTCTCGTATGCTGAAGTTCCCCATTGTTAATGGGATAAGCTTGTCACTTTGTGCTCTGCAAGCAATGTCTATCACTTTTTGTCTTTGCTCTTGTAAAAGCATATCTTTAGCTCCTTTTATAAGTTTAAGCTTTTTAAGTAAGCCTTTAATTTATGCAGGTCCTGTAAATAGATATCCTTCAGATCTGCTTTATAGATGATACTGGCAGGATGATATAGTGGAAACAGATTAAATTTTTCACTGCCAAACTGCAGCATCACTGGTTCACCATGCATTTTGCCAATAGAGGAATTTTCATCCTGTGTAATACATTTTAATGCTATGTTTCCCAAGGTTACTACCAAGCTTGGCTTAATAATTTCCAACTCCCTCATTAGAAAAGAGGAAAATATTCCAACCTCTTTTTTAGTGGGTGTCCTATTTGACTCTCTACCCGTGCTTTCATTTATCTTATAGGGTCTCATTTTCACTACGTTTGTTATATATAAGTCCGTTTTTTCTATCCCTAATATTTCAATAAACTGATCCAGGTTTTTACCTGCTTGACCTACAAAGGGTTTGCCCTGCAATACCTCGTTTTTACCTGGTGCTTCTCCTATCAGCACAATCCTAGAATCAGGATCACCACCACCATAAACTAAGGGTGTAGCTTGCTTATAAAATGCATCAATATGCTGTTTTAGTTCTTCATTAAGAACTTGTAACTGATCTTTTTTCAAACCATCAACTCCATTATTACAACAATACTTCTATACACTTTTGTGCTGCTTCTGAAACAAATTCCTCGATTTTATTTAAATCATAAAATTTGTATTCCCCATCAAGTGTATATTGTTCCTTTTCATAGTAGTCAGTTATTCTTTTCTGACACTCATATATATAGGATGGCTTAAATTCATTGAAAAAATTTAAATCAGGCTTTATTTCTTTAAACTTCTGTATGATTTCATTTCCATTTTGCTTTAGGTACAGAAAATCCAAAGCATATATCTCATCTCTCATAACACTGATGAAGTCCTTATCTGTATGGTTTTCTGTGTCATATTTCACTTGATTTGGAATGAGATATTTTTCTGTCCAAAGCCTATCCGCTATTAAATGAAAATAATAACCCCACAAAAACGATCTCGTATTATCCGAGCGAGTTATTATTTTAGATGTAGCCAAATATTTTTCAAAAAAAGCTTCTAGATCAATGAAGCTTTTTTCATCTTCTTTTGATGAAAAATGTGTGATCTCCTTAGGTGGATTATAATTTCTGTAGGTTTCATCAGGAGTGCCGGAATCAGGAGCTATGCTTCCTATCATCAGATATGGCAAAATGATTCCAGGAATTCTCTCTTTTACTTTTTCTGCAATTCTTAAGTGCGCAAGCCATGTGGCCAATATAAGCACCCACCTTCATCTATACTTTAAATTAATTATTCCTTATACTAGTTTTACATATATTATGATATTTTTCAATTAAATAATTGTCATTTTGATAAAAAGCGCAGCTTTGGACCGTACTCACACTACTTATCCTCTTTAATCAAATTTAACACGTGATTTAATATGGTATCATATTCGCTTATTTGCCTCAAGGGTGCTTCATT
>JAQSYB010000220.1 GCA_029256365.1 Clostridia bacterium | reverse complement strand
TGCTAAGATCCTTCGCTTTGCTCAGGATGACAAATTAAGCTGCTGATATTGCCTTGAGACAATACCTATATAGGATATCGTAGTTGTTATTTCTTTAGTTCTGTTATTAGATTTGCCATTTCAATTGCAGTGACTGCTGCTTCAAAGCCCTTATTTCCTGCCTTTGTACCGGCTCTTTCAATTGCTTGCTCAATAGAATCTGTAGTGAGAACTCCAAATATTACTGGTACCTCTGTATCTAGAGATACATGGGCTACCCCTTTTGTAACCTCACTTGAAACATATTCAAAATGTGGAGTTGATCCTCTAATTACTGCACCTAGACAAATGACTCCATCATATTTATTTGAGCTTGCCATTTTTTTTGCAATCAGTGGTATTTCAAAAGCGCCAGGCACCCATGCAATTTCTATATTGTCCTGCTCAACTCCATGTCTGTTTAGGGCATCTAGTGCACCTGACAAAAGCTTACCACCAATAAACTCATTAAATCTCCCTACAATGATTCCAAACTTTAAGCCTTCCGCAATCAATTTTCCTTCATAAGTTTTCATATTATTTTTCCTCCTTAAAATTTAACATATGACCCATTTTTTGTTTTTTTGTTTTTAAATAGTATTCATTTCTTTCATTGTGATTCATTTGTATCGGTACTCTATTGACAATCTTTATACCATAGCCCGAAAGACCGGTTATCTTTCTAGGATTGTTGGTCATTAAGTCAACTTGTTTTACCCCAAGGTCTGCCAATATTTGTGCCCCAATTCCATACTCCCTCATATCCTCAGGAAAGCCTAGGGCTAGATTTGCTTCTACAGTATCCATCCCTTTATCCTGAAGTGAGTATGCTTTCAATTTATTCATCAGACCAATTCCTCTGCCTTCCTGACGCATATAAAGAAGGATTCCTCTGCCTTTGTTTTCTATTTCTTTTGCTGCTTTTGCAAACTGCTCACCACAATCACATCTTAGAGAGCCAAAAGCATCTCCTGTAAGGCATTCAGAGTGAACTCTAACCAATACCGGTTCACCATCTGCAACATCACCTTTTACTAAGGCAACATGATGCTCTCCATTCAAGGTGTTCTCATAGCCTACGATTGTAAAATCACCATGCTTTGTAGGCATTTTTGCTTCTGTGATTCTTTGTACCAAAACTTCATTTTTTCTTCTATAGGCAATTAAATCTGCAATGGTGATCAGCTTCAGATTATGCATTTTCACATACTCTACCAGCTGTGGGACCCTAGCCATGGTACCATCTTCATTCATTATTTCGCATATCACCCCAGCAGGCTCAAGTCCTGCAAGTCTAGGCAAATCTACAGCTGCCTCTGTATGACCTGCTCGTCTTAGGACGCCTCCAGTCTTTGCTTCCAGAGGAAATATATGTCCAGGTCTTTTAAAGTCTTTGCCTGTTGCATTTGGATCCAATACCTTTACGATGGTCGCTGCCCTCTCAAAAGCTGATATTCCTGTCGTCGTTTCTATGGCATCAATGGATACAGTAAAAGCAGTTTCATGACTATCTGTGTTTTTTTCTACCATTTGACAAATATCCAACTGCTTTAGTCTTTCTTTGCACATTGGCAAGCATATTAAACCACGTCCATACTTTGCCATAAAGTTAATGGCTTCAGGTGTAGCTTTCTCTGCTGCCATTAACAAATCCCCTTCATTTTCTCTGCTTTCATCATCTACTACCACCACAATTTTACCTGCTCTGATATCCTCGATTGCTTCTTCTATTGTATTAAATTTAACCATTTCCCTACCTCCTTTATTATTACGCAAAACCATTCTCACTTAAAAAGTTAAAGCTAATCCCTTGATTTTTAGGTGCTTGCTCTTTTACACCCAAAAGCTTTTCAATATATTTGCCAACTATGTCGCACTCTAGATTTACAGCATCCCCAATTTTTCTTCGCAATAAAGTAGTTGCATCCTTTGTATGGGGGATGATGGATACTTTAAATACGTTGTCGTCTACATATGCAACAGTGAGACTTACTCCATCTATTGCAATAGAACCCTTCTGAACGATGTATTTTAGGATCTCGGCATCTGATGAAATTGTAATCCAGACAGCATTGTCCTCATTTTGATAATTTACAATTTTACCCATGCCATCAATATGTCCACTGACGATATGCCCTCCCAGTCTGTCTCCTAATCTCAAGGCTCTTTCCAAGTTGACTTCCTGCCCAGGAGAAAAATCTTTTAGATTGCTTCTTCGAATGGTTTCCGCCATCACATCAACCGTAAAGCTATTTGTACTAAATTCAGTTGCAGTGAGACATACCCCATTGGTGCTTATGCTATCTCCTAGTTTTATTCCCTCTAGCACCTTGTCAGCTTGAATGGTTATTCTAGCTGATTTTGCTGATTTTTTTATAGATCGCACAATACCAATCTCTTCTACCAAACCTGTAAACATCTCTCCTATCTCTCCCTTCCTAGATATCCCTCTATCAATATGTCTTGGTCAAAGTTTTGAATCTCAATATCGTGAAGCTGAATGGCATCTTTTATGTATGCCATTCCCTTTCCTTCCACTGGTGTTTTTGCTTCACTGCCGCCTATAATCTTAGGGGCAATAAAGGAATATACCTTATCAATGATTCCTGCCTCCAATGCGCTATAATTCAGTGAGCCGCCGCCCTCCAAGAGAACACTGTCGATTTTTCTTTCACCCAGTTCTCTCATAAGTGTCTTCAAATCCACCTTACCATTTACCAGAGGAGTTATGATTACCTCAACACCCTTTTCTTCCAGCAGCTTGATTTTTTCCTTATCTGCATGCTCAGTTGTGGCCAATATGGTATTTGCATTGGATTGCATACTTAAAATTCTTGCTTCCAAAGGCAGCCGTGCTTTGCTGTCTACAACAATTCGATGGGGGTCTGATCCTTCACCATTCTTCAATCTGGTGTTTAACATGGGATCATCTGCTAGAATCGTTCCGATTCCCACCATAATTCCTGAAACTCGATGCCTTAACTGGTGTACAAACTCTCTGGACATTTCATTGGTAATCCACTTCGAATCACCAGTATGGGTTGCTATTTTACCATCTAAGGTCATGGCTGTTTTTAATATGCAAAAAGGCAGCTTGGTCGTAATATACTTTAGGAATATTTCATTCAGCTTTCTTCCCTCTTCCTCAAGCACTCCCGTAACCACTTCAATACCGTTGCTTCTCAGAATTTCAATGCCCTTACCTGCTACCAAAGGGTTTGGATCCTTTAGCCCAATGATTACTTTCTTAATCCCTTTTTCTACGATTGCATTTGCACAGGGTGGTGTTTTGCCAAAATGGGAGCATGGCTCTAAGGAGACGTACATCGTTGCCCCAGCGACATCCTCCGCCGCATTTTGAAAGGCATTTACCTCTGCATGATGGCTTCCGTACTTTTCATGATATCCTTCCCCTATTACTCTGTCATTCTTGACTATGACTGCTCCTACCAAGGGGTTCGGATTTGTATAGCCAATCCCTTTTTTTGCCAATTCCAAAGCTCTTTTCATATATTTCATGTCCACATTAACACCTCAAGCTATATTATCTGTATCATTTGGAAAAATAAAACGCCTTGAATAAAAATTCAAGGCGTAAAACTGCATTACTAATTTAAATATACAAAAATATAGTAAAAAACAGCGATGTGTTGTACACATCTATCTTCTTCCATCCAGACTATACTGTCGGCCTCGGAATCTCACCGAATCAACCTTACGGCTCGCGGGCTTTACCGCCGGTGGGGAATCTAACCCCGCCCTGAAGATTAAAATATTCAATTTCATATATAAGTTATCATTAAAATGCAAAGATGTCAATAA
>JAQSYB010000219.1 GCA_029256365.1 Clostridia bacterium | reverse complement strand
GTCATCGGCCATAACACTATCATCAGGCAGCAGGAAGTCCTCGCCCTTAATGACCAGCTTCGTGCCATTGCCACCCTTGGTTGGTACAATTTTGATGATCTTGGGAGCTGTTATAATTCGCTTATATTCAAACTCCATTTGATCCATTGAGCCATCTTCGTTAATAAGCTGCAGCATTGTTTTTCCAGGCAATGTACCAGGTGGAGGTGTTATGGTTACTGTTTTTCCATCAGCTGACACCTTTCCGGTAATGGTTGCTTTTTCACCATCGATGGTAATGATTACTCTATCATTGCCTACTAGGGAGGTATCTATGTTTTCACCTGTTATTAAAACAGTTTCACCAGATACAGCTCCTCCACGCAAATCTGCATAGGCCTCTTTGAGGGATATAATATCAGGCATCTTCAAAGGCACATAATATCAGGCATCTTCAAAGGCACTCTGTTTGGGTCACGATATTCAAATGCATTGACCTTTGTAAATAGTCCCTTACTCGGATTGATCACTGTAAGGTCAACAGCACCGCTTATATCCGCAGCTCCCGCAGGAAGCTTGATCTTTATTTTGGTTCCTAGGGTGATAATCTTACCATCAACTTCTCTGTTTTGGCTGTCATATACCTTAACATTATTAACATCGTCCGTTTTACCTTCTATTTTCCTGTCACCAATTATTACCGTAGGAGTTGTCCCATCTGGAAGTACTTGAAAATCCTTACCCATTATTGTCATGTAGATTTCTTTGTCGCTAGGACCATATTCCGGGGTTAGGCTGGTGATCTCCGGTGCAATCTCATCTGGAATATATTTAAAACCGTTCTTGACTGTATATTCTTCATTTCTTGCATAATAAATTGTTCCTGCAGGTTCAGCAAATACAGTAGTTGTAGTCTTAATCTTTACATCAACGAATTTCGGCTGATTTGGATCTAAATTTACATCTGCTGGATCTACAATGATTGTATCCTTACTTTTCGTAAAGGTTGGGTCTGGTGTGCCTACTTCCGTATCTATTTTGGCGTCTCCATCTACGAATACGCTAATCTGTCGAATAATGGATACTGGCAAGCCATTATAAACACCTGTATATTTTACCTTGTATGTCGTATTGTCACTAAACTGCGGATAAGCTCCATAGGGCGCATATTTAATTAGGGGCGCTGCCGCAGGTACTACACTCGTAAGCTTGTCATAATTGGTTCCGTCAAAATAACCAATGTTTCGTCCTGTAATCGTAACGGCTACATCTTCTGTTTCCTTCTGGAAATTGGGACTGATGCCGTCAGTGTCTATGGTAAGCGTATTGCCTATATCCTGATAAATAAAACCATTTACAATTTCAAACTCACTGTTTGCAATACTGTTGGTAAGTATGATATTTGCCGTTCCTGAGGTAGCACTAGTCGGTAATTCAACAGAAAGTCCGATCACCTTACCGGCTCCATCAATTATAGTTCCTTTGTTGACACCCTCTGAACCGTTAACAAAAACCCTCATATTGTCATTGAAATTTGAACCAGTTGCTGTTCCATAGATTTTTACAGCGTTTTTGATATTTCTCGGACCAGTATTTGGGTCAACTCTCTCTATTTCTATTCCTGTAAGCCTTCCTCTAACCGTAACAGAATTCTTAAGTATGGATTCAATTCTATACATTCCTAAGGCATCAATTTTACGTTCGATGACTACATCTCCAATACCAGTTGTATTGGGTGCCTTAGCGCTTGCTATATTAATTTTATTTTCATCGTCACCATCAACAGCAGCATCGCTTCCAAAAGTATATTCCGTACCCGCTACAAAAAGCTTATCTGTATCTGTATCTAGCTTGTCCTCGAATAAACCTTCTATATTAAAGGGGTCTCCACTATATACTTTCGACTTGGATATGCTTGTTATAGTAGGTATTGCTGTTAGATCAAAGGCGACCTGAGGATTTACCAGATCAGTCCCATTGTTATATACCTTAATATTATGTATCTTACCCGCCATATTCTTTAATTGGTCTTGATCATCAATGATAATCTCACTTTTGGATGACAGAGAAGCATTGATGGGTATACGAATGTCAGAAAACTCACCTACATATACCTCAGGCTGCACAAAATCCATACCACGTATCGTCAATACATCTCTAAACTTTGGTCCCGTAGATGTATTTTCAGTTATTCTCTGGTATAAAACGGTACTGATGCTCGCAGCCTCTACTACAATAACACCTGCAAATAAAGAGAATATTATCGAAACTGTCAATAATGCTGATAAAAATCTCTTAAACTGTGACTTACCTTTTTTCATTGAGGTACCCCCTTATTTCACCTTATATATCTGAAAATAAAAATGTACATTTGTCTATATAGATTATCGGCAGAAAATTCAATGTTTTTAGCTGTCGATTTATATCAAATTATACCACATGTGCCATGGAAATTTATGTTTGTAATATAATTTTAACATTACATATATGCCCAGCTTTTATGAGACATTTCCAATGAGAATCATCGGTGGAGCTGCGCATTTTGATATATAAACTGCATAACCATTTGTATCGGAATGGGCTCTCAATATAAAACAGTTAAGGTCCATTGCATAAATTTCAAAAATACTGCATAATTATTCAATAACCTGTTTATAATAAATTATGCTCTTCTACTTGCATTTCAATATAAAAATATAGATAAAAAAGTAACAATCCACATTTATCAATACTTTTACCAATGTTAAATCAAGTCTCCATCTAATTCTCGAAATAAATTTTATGAAATATTTACAATAATTATCAACATTATCTATTGCATATTCATTCCTTGTATATTATAATAAATATGTATTTAACCCCTAAATGTCTCCAGCAATAGAGGCATTTAATCGTTAACCCCACTCATATCGCACCTTAACAGGTGCATTTTTTTTGCATTTTTTTGGGGGAAAACGGGCTAGCACATTGATTATTGTCATCAACATAATTCACCATCATCTGTCATCCTGAACGTAGTGAAGGATCTAGTATATGATATAAGATCCTTCAGTCGTTCCTCCTTCAGGATGACAGTCTTTTCAGGCTTGAAATATTAAGTTAATGACTTTGTGCCGAGGTCCTCCTCTACGATATATTGTGGTTAAGAAACAAAATATTGGTTTATTCCACAAAATATGTTAATATTTTATCTTTTTTTGCAGGATAATAAAGGAAAAAGGTTTTTTTTGTAGAATTAATCACACGGGGTGATTTTATGGAACCTATAATCGTTGCAAATAAATATAGAATTGTTGATACGCTTTTTCAAGGCGAGCTGCAAAATATTTATGTTGCAGAGGACATCGACAACTATTCTGCTGAACAGTTTATCATAAATGAAATTTTGGATGGCAGCGTTATATATGCAGTAAAGGACGTTTTCAACGAAGATGCAAAATCTACTTTGAAGAACTTTATAGACTACTTTTATGAAAATTCAAATTTCTATATTGTTAGCAGCATATCCTCAAACAGCACCCTCGACAGTTATTTATCCTCAAACAACCTGAGAATTAGCGACAAGATGTACCTAACCGAGAACCTGCTCACCATGTTGATTAAGCTGGAAGATGCAAATCGGCTTCTTAAGTACCATCTTTTGAACTTAGAGAATATATCAGTAGTGGGTATTAGAACCATCGTCTTTAATTTAAATATGAAGTTTGACAAAGATGGGCTTTATGCTACCTCGGCTACAATAATAAGCAAGCTTGGCGATGTTATTTGCAGTATTTTTGCCAACACCCCTCAAGCCTCCTTAGAGGTTGATAAGGATAATATCCCCCCTGCTATTGCAGCCATTGTCAGAAAATGCAAGGATGACAGCTACAGCTCCATAGAGCAAGTCTATCGGGATTTTAGGTCCTCACTGCTTTATTCCACCTTTATTGATAGCTCGGTAAATAAAATGATAATGAAGAATATCCATAAAGCCAAACGCCAGCGCTCCCTCAGACCTTTAAGGCGATTCGTATCAGTATTGATCATTGCTGCACTGTTGGCTGGTGGGTATTATGGATATAAAAACATAAATAATATTTTTCCAGCACTAGGAATTGGAGATATCTCGAAAGCAAAAAATCAAATACCTATTGCAAAGTTTAGCTTAAGCAAAAGCAAGGTGTATGTCGGAGACAGAATTGAATTCCAATGATGAAATCACCTCCTATGAGTGGTCTGTATCAAAGAATGATGATATGTTTATCATGTTCTCAAGGGAACAGAATCCAAGCTATATGTTTGATGCCGAGGGAAATTATGTAGTCTCACTGATCATTAAGGATTCCTCCGGAATCTCTAGCAATGCCTACAAGGTTAGCTTTACAGTTTATCCGAAGGAAGAAATTCCTGATGACTCAGATGCAGATGATGACGGAGAGGTTATTTTGAAATAAAGATTAAAGGAGAATGCAATTGCATTCTCCTTTTGTTTTGTGGATATTTAAGCGGGCAAACACATGGGTTTGCCCCTACGATATACATATAATTATTCGGATTTGCGGTT
>JAQSYB010000218.1 GCA_029256365.1 Clostridia bacterium | reverse complement strand
ATAAAAGAGAGTTAAGCAAAGCAGCTTAACTCTCTTTTTTTGAAGCTAATCTCCTAATTTGATAAATTTTAGTAATCTTTCAGGTTTGTGCTTTTTTTTCTGCTATGATACAATATGTAGTACGATAAAGGTGGCGGCATACAAAATATAGTTGTTGCCCCAGGCGCGATTATGTTGATGGGATAAGACCTGAAGACATTTGATTGCAGCCTATGAAGCTTTATAAAGGGGGACATTTATGATAAAGGTTGTTAAAAGAGACGGAACATTGGTGAAATATGAAAAAGCAAAAATCAGAACTGCGATTGAAAGAGCGATGGCTGAGACCAAGCTCGGTGTAGATTCAGATTTAAGTGACCAATTGTCCAAAACAATTGAAGCAAGATTAAAGGAGCTGGATTCTCCAGTACATGTTGAGGAGATACAGGATATTGTAGAATTTGAATTAATGGAAAGCAATAGAAAAGATGTAGCGAAGCAGTATATCATTTACAGAAGCGAGCAGTCAAAAACTAGAAATTCAAGACAAAAAAGTGACGATAGAATTCTAACAGATGAATTTATAAGTAGGTATAAGCACAAGCCTTCACCTATGAATCAGTTGGGCAACTTTGTATACTACAGAACATATTCAAGATGGATAGAAGAAGAAAAGCGAAGAGAGTATTGGTGGGAAACTGTAAGACGTGCTGTTGAATATAATTGCAGCCTTGTACATACCAAAAGGGAAGAGGCAGAAGAGCTATTTGATAACATATATAACCTAAGACAATTTTTATCCGGCAGAACTTTTTGGGTGGGCAATACGCATGTTGCCAAGCATTATCCTATGGCGAATTACAACTGTTCCTTTCAGATAATCGATAGCTTTGAAGCCTTTAGAGATGTATTCTATCTTTTGATGATTGGATCAGGTGTTGGTGTTCGGATTTTGAAAAATGATGTTGCAATGCTACCTAAAATTAGAACAGATTACGAAATTGTACATAAGGACTACAATCCAGTACCCAAACGAGAAAGAGAGGACAGCACAAGTCTGGAATTCTTCTATAAAAACACAGCGAAGGTTACAATCGGTGACAGCAAGGAAGGCTGGATACAGTCACTAGACTTCTTGTTTAAGCTTCTATATAGCAGTGAATACAGAAATGTAAAAACAATAATTATGGACTATGACCATGTGAGACCAAAAGGCGAAAAGCTTATGAATTTTGGTGGAACTGCCAGTGGACATACAAGTTTAAAAAATATGTTTATGAAAATTGACAAGGTGATCAAGAAGAGAGGCACCTTAGACGATTCCAAGAGAGTGAAGCTGAGACCTATCGATTGCCTTGATATTGCAAATATTATTGGAGAAAACGTCGTTGTAGGTGGAGTTAGAAGAACGGCTGAAATCGCACTTCTAGATCCAGAGGACAGAGAATGCATCGAAGCCAAATCACATATTTATAAGCAAGTAGATGGGCAATGGACAGTGGATAAGGAAATCATACATAGACAGATGAGCAACAACTCCATTTACTATAAAAAGAAGCCAACAAGAGATATGCTTCATTGGCAGATACAGCAGATGAGATATTCTGGGGAGCCAGGATGGATCAATGCTGAAGCTGCTGCAAAGAGAAGACCTAATATGAACGGTGTAAATCCATGTGGAGAAATACTCCTTGATTCCAAAGGCTTATGCAATCTTACAACTCTAAATGTTTTTTCATTTGTAAAGGCTGATAAGAGCTTGGATATAAAAGGTTTGTTAAAGGCACAAAGACTTTCCGCCAGAGCAGGTTATAGAATGACCTGCGTGGAATTGGAACTGCCAATGTGGGATGCAGTACAGCAAAGAGATAAGCTGCTAGGATGTTCTTTGACTGGATGGCAGGATATGATTAATGCAACAAACATGAGTAGAGATGAACAAATAGAACTGTTGAAGCTTATGAGAGATAACACACATGCGGAAGCAGAAGCCTATGCGAAGGAATTGGGCAGCAAAGCACCACTGCTATCCACAACAGTAAAGCCAGAGGGTACTTTAAGTCAGTTGCCTACGGTTTCCAGTGGCGTACACTATTCACACTCACCATACTACATCAGAAGAGTGAGAATAAGTGCGGATGATCCACTAACAAAGGTTTGTGAGGAACTGGATTATCCTGTGCTTCCAGAAGTTGGCCAAGAGTTGGAAACGTGCTCTACAAAGGTGATTGAATTTCCAGTAAAGGCACCAGATGGCAAAACAAAGTACGAGGTAGGAGCGATTGAACAGCTAGAGAACTATAAAATGTTTATGGAGCATTATGTTGATCATAATTGTTCCATTACAATACACGTAAGAAACGATGAATGGGATGTTGTAGAGCAATGGGTATGGGACAACTGGGATGATGTCGTTGCATTGTCTTTCTTATCTCTTGATGACAACTTCTACAAGCTGCTGCCTTATGAAGCAATAGATGAAGAGGAGTATACAAAGAGACGAGAGCAAATGAAGCCTTTTGTACCTTCTCTCATTGCAAAGTATGAGAAGCAGGAAAGTCAAATAGATGTAGGCAATGAAGGCTGTGAAAGTGGCATTTGCCCTGTAAGATAAAAAAACGCCGTATGTCCTATGGATATACGGCGTTCCTTTTATGATATAATATGGATATATTTGAATATAAAGAAGATATTAGTAAAAAAACTGGGAGGTATAATTATGCTATATAATGATATTATGAAGGACGCAAGAGCGGTCATCGGAAAAAAATGTAGAGTATGCAAAGAATGTAACGGCATTATGTGCAAAGGAGAAATACCCGGTGTTGGCGGAAAGGATACAGGAGAAGCCTTTTCTAATAGCTATATAAAATTGAAAGAAATAAAAATCAACATGGATACAATTTATGAATTTAAGGAAGTAGACACTTCTATAGAATTGTTTGGGAAAACATTTCATTATCCGATTTTTGCAGCACCAATAGGGGGATTGAATTTACATTATAGTGAAGTATTAAATGATGAGACCTATTCCAAAGCAATTACATTGGGCTGTAAGCTAGGCGGTACTGTTGGCTTTACAGGGGACGGTGTAAAGGATGAATTTTATGAATTGCCCTTAAAGGCAATTAAGGAAGTAGATGGCTACGGAATTCCAACCATTAAGCCATGGAAAAAAGATGAAATATTAAGGAAGGTAAGGCAGGCAGAAGAAGCAGGGGCATTGGCTATCGCAATGGATGTTGATGCAGCAGGTCTTGCAATTTTGGCAGCTGCTGGCAAGCCAGTAAGTCCAAAGTCAGTGGAGGAGTTAAAAGAAATTATTTCTTCTACGAAGCTGCCCTTCATAATAAAAGGTATCATGACAGCAAAGGGCGCTCTTAAGGCATTGGAAGCAGGGGCTTATGGGATTGTTGTATCAAATCATGGCGGCAGGGTATTGGATCAAACTCCTGCAACCGTTGAAGTACTGCCAGAAATCGTAAAAGCAGTGAAAGGTAAAATGAAGATTTTCATTGATGGGGGTATTAGAACAGGGATTGACGTTGTGAAGGTACTGGCACTTGGAGCAGATGCTGTACTGATTGGAAGACCTTATGCAGTAGCGGCCTATGGCGGCGGTGCAGAGGGTGTGCAGATTTATACTGAGAAGATTGGTAAGGAACTTCGAGATACAATGATTATGACAGGCTGTACCAAGCTTTCTGATATAGATGAGACAGTGATTTTTAAACCTAGCAATAGTTAGAATGATAAAAATAAGTCCCAGCTCCACACATAGGAGCTGGGACTTATTTTATTTAATTCTAACTAGAAAGTCTCCTTTTATTCTTGCTGGATAATCTTCAATAGGTATTCTAATAGGATTTTTTATGTTCATATT
>JAQSYB010000217.1 GCA_029256365.1 Clostridia bacterium | reverse complement strand
CAATTTCCCGTCCTTTTCTACAAATACCTCTTCACGTGTAATCGTTGTTCTAAGAATGTCTGCCTCAGCATATTTTCCAAATGTATCCATAAGTATTTCCGGCTTTAGGTTGGCTTTACTTCCGCTTTGAAGTAAGCATCCAAAAACACAAGCATTTTCGCTGCAGCTCTCAAGTTCCATTTCTAATATCATAGGTCTTATATTAATTTCTTTTATTTGAAAATTCTTTTTTGGCTGCCTCTTTTGTGCTAGAATACTTTCTTGATTTATAAAATCTTGCAGCTTTGCTCTCAAATACGCACTATCTGGATTATTCATGTTTACTTTTATAGTATATTTCGCATGAGAAATCAATGCCATGGCACTTTTGAATCTCTCAGGCAATCTAATTGCTCCCAATACTTTAATGCCTATGGGCATGTAACGATTCAGGCCATCTACAAGCTCCTGCAGCGGAACTTCCTTTGCCAATTCCATATCCACATATTCAGCCAAGCTTGCTACACCAACGCTTAAAGGTGCTCCGAAGCTCATCTGTGGATGCGGATTAAACCCGCTGCTGTAAGCAATGGGTATTTCCGCTCTTCTTACCACCCTCATAAAGGTTCTCATTAAATCCAAATGAGAGATATATTTTACTTCACTGCCCTTGGCAAACTTCAGTCTAATATTTATCATATGCATACACCGCCTTCTTCTAATTGACTTATGCCGCAACCGGTGCATACAGTTCTGCAATCCGTAGTCAAATCTGCATTTAATGCTTTCTTGTATTCACTTTGTAAAAACTTTTTGGTAATGCCGACATCTATATGATCCCAAGGCAGTACTTCTTCCATTTCACGTCTTCTATAGGCATAGAATTCAGGGTCCACACCACATTCCTCAAAGGCATCCATCCAGCCTTTGAATTTAAAATGTTCATCCCATCCGTCAAATTTACAGCCTAATTCCCAAGCCTTGATTAATACTTCATTTACCCTTCTATCTCCTCTGGCAAAAACAGCTTCCATATAACTTACATAAGGCTCATGCCAGTTGACTTTCACTTGCTTTTTCTTCAAAGCAGCTCTCAAGTGCTTTTGCTTTTCTATCAATAATTCGGGTCTATCTTGTGGTTCCCATTGAAAGGGTGTAAATGCCTTTGGTACAAAGGATGATGCTGCCACATTAAAATTTAAGTTCTTTGGTCTTTGATCTCGTGGGACCTCATAGTAGCGATCCAAAACCTTGCATGCCAAATCTGCTATGCCCTGTATATCCTCTAAGGTTTCTGTAGGCAAACCTATCATGAAATATAGTTTTATGCCGTTATAGCCTGTTTCAAAGGCGGCACCCACCGATTTGATTAAATCCTCTTCTGTAACCCCTTTGTTGATTACATCTCTCATTCTTTGCGTACCTGCTTCTGGCGCAAAAGTCAAACCGCTTTTTCGCACCTTTTGAACCTCTTCAATCAACTTTAAAGAGAAGGAGTCAATACGCAAGGAGGGCAAGGACAATGCTACCCTCTTAGATTCATACTTTGACATCAATTTTTCTACAAGTTCTTGCAATCTAGAGTAATCACTGGTAGAAAGGGAGGACAAAGAAATTTCCTCATAGCCTGAGCTTGCCAGCAGTTTATCTGCTATCTCCACCAGCTCATCAATCTCTCTCTCACGAACTGGTCGATATACCATGCCAGCTTGGCAGAATCTACAGCCTCTCGTACATCCTCTAAAAATCTCCAGCATGATTCTATCATGGACGACTTCTATATATGGAACGATTATTTTCTCAGGGAAATAGGCATTTTTTAGAGATTTCACGATTCTTTTGCTTACGGTCTTCGGTACATCATCGTATTTGGGAGTAACCTTACTGATTGTATTGTCAGCATTATATTCTACCTCATACAAAGAGGGTACATACACACCTCTTATTTTGGCTGCCATCCTAAGAAATTCTTGTCTATTCTTACCGCTGACCTTCCATATCTTATAGGTATCCATAATCTCTAGCAACAGTTCTTCTCCCTCGCCTAGAGCAAATAAATCAATGACATCCGCCAAAGGCTCTGGATTGTATGCGCAAGGTCCTCCTGCAATGACAAAGGGTTGTCCTTCAACTCTATCCTTTGATCTTATAGGCAAACCGGCTAAATCCAACATATTTACAATATTCGTATAGCTCATTTCATACTGAAGTGTAAAACCTATAAAATCAAAGCTGTCTATATAGTCTCTGCTTTCCAATGCGAAGAGCTTTACATTATTGTCTCTCATTTCCTTTTCCATGTCTGGCCATGGTGCAAAAACTCTTTCACAATATATGTCTTTTTGATCGTTTAGCAAATGGTATAGTATTTTAAGCCCTAGATGAGACATTCCCACTTCATAAACATCTGGAAAACAAAATGCAAAACGTATATCTATTCCATCTAAACCTTTATGTATGCTGTTCCACTCATTTCCCACATATCTTCCCGGCTTCTCAACCTTAGGAAGTATGTCTTCATATATCATTTCCTTTATATTATCATTTGTCATTGTAAACCTCCGAGCTTTTCCTTAGTAAGATTATCATTTATATTATTGCATAATTCTCATTTTAATACCATAAAATTTGCTATTTTTTTATCTGACCCATTCTGCTGTCATAGCCGTATTTCAAAAAAGCATCCATGATATCAGCCTCACTTAATACCCTTATAACACTGCCTGAGGTGTTTAGTACATGTACAATACATACCGTTCCAGGGCTAAATTGATTGGCTGCAAACCGGACTAAGGTATCTTCATATACATTGATTACTCTTGTTTTTAAGCGCCTTTTGCCTCCGTGATTTTTTTTATAATTGTTTTTATTCAGCAAGTAGTAGTAGGAGCAAAACTTCATTTCCTTATAGCATCCTAAATAAATAAAAATTGCTGTGATGACAAATGCAAAGCTAGTACTGCCTCTATATATGATAATCACGTTATAAAGCACCAAGGCAATCGCAATCAATCTGCCTGATACCACCATGGCTTTGGTAGCTTGCTTGTAGCTCATGTGATGCAGCAATATATTTCTTAGAATCCGACCTCCATCCATGGGTAAGGCAGGCAGCATATTAAAAATAAATAATATGAAATTGAATTGTGCCGTCATTGCGAAAAACGCATTGTTCTTTGCAAATAGTGCACAGATTAACCCTATGGTACCGCTGACTACTGGACCAGCAAGTGCAATAAAAGCTTCCATAAAGCCGCCATATTTTGTGATGTCCTCCATCTTGGCTACGCCGCCAAAAGGAAAGAGCTCTATTTCTTCAACCTGAATTGCCAACCCCTTGGCAATTATTGTATGCCCTATTTCATGAAGTAGCACACTGAGAAATATTGTTATGCTTTGATTTATATATCCAGTATATAAACTAGCAAACAAAAAAAGGATAAAAAATAAGTTTAATTTTATCCTTATCATAAAATCCCCCAACAAATCATTATTTATATAAAACCATTCACTCTATATTATTGTATCGAAGCACTATTTAGCCTTTCCAGGGGATTCACTGGTTGGCTATTCTCTTGAATTTCAAAGTGAAGATGGGGACCTGAAGCGATACCGGTATCTCCGACCTCGGCTATCACATCACCCTGAGAAATTTTTTGACCTTCTTTTACCAATACCCTATGACAATGAGCATATACAATCTCATAGGAGCCGCTTGCAACTCTCACAAAATTGCCATTGTACTCGTCCTCGCCTACTTCTTTGATGGTTCCATTGGTTGATGATTTAATTGGTGTCCCAATATCAGCATCTATGTCAATGCCAGTATGAACCTTTGTTGTGTTGAATATTGGATGCACTCTCTCTCCAAAGGGCGAAGTGATCACCCCATCAACAGGCATGATAAATGTAATACTGGCATTGTTTTCT
>JAQSYB010000216.1 GCA_029256365.1 Clostridia bacterium | reverse complement strand
TTAGTTGGATATTATTGAAGGTTTGGATAAAATTGTGTAGAATTAGATTATGCTAAGAGAAAGCATAAAATCAATACATAAATTAAGGGGGAAAAATTGATGAAAAAGTCATTGGCACTATTATTGGTTCTTGTAATGGCGTTGTCATTGGTAGTAGGTTGTGCACAACAAACACCTGCACCAGCACCAGCTCCAACAGAAACACCAGCACCTGCACCAGAAAAGGTTAAGGTAGGTATGGTAACAGACTCAGGCACGATTGATGACAAGTCATTTAATCAAGGTACTTGGGAAGGTATTCTAAAGTATAAAAGCGATAAGAATACAATCGAAGAAAAATATCTTCAACCAACTGGCGAGCAGCCAACAGATTACGTGAATGCGATAAATGATCTTGTTGATACAGGGTACAATATTATCGTAACACCAGGTTTCAAGTTTGAAACTGCAGTAAACGAAGCTGCAACAACTCACGCAGATACAACTTTTGTGTTAATTGATGGTTCAACACACAATGGTGACTTCAACTTTGTAAAGCATGACAACGTTGTATCCGTATTCTTTAACGAGCATGAAGCTGGCTTCCTAGCTGGTATTGCATCAGCATTATCAACTAAGTCAGGTAAGCTTGGATTTGTTGGCGGTATGGAAATACCTCCAGTTCAACGTTTTGGCTGGGGCTTCAAGGCTGGTGTAGCATATGCTAACAAGACTCTTGGAACAAAAGCAGAAATCGTTGACTACTTATACCAAGGTACTTTCAATGACGTACCAGCTGGTCAAACATTAGCTGCAGGTATGTACAACAAAGGCGTAGACATCATATTCCATGCAGCTGGTGGTGTAGGTGTAGGCGTATTTAACGAAGCGAAGCAAAGAGCAGAAAAAGGCGAAAAAGTATTTGTAGTAGGCGTTGACGTAGACCAATATGCAGCTGGCGAAATCAGCAATGGTTCTTCCGTAACATTAACATCTGCTATGAAGAGAATAGACGTAGCTGCTTACAACTATATAGATGCAAAGATAAACGGAACATTCCCAGGTGGAGAAATCATAACACTTACATTAGCTGACAACGGTGTTGGCCTACCTGAGAAGAATCCAAACCTAACTGATGATACAATCGCTAAGGTAGAAGCAGCAAAGCAAGAAATATTATCAGGTAAAATCACAGTTCCTGGAACTCAAGAAGCATTGGATGCATTCTTAAAATAATAAATCAATCAATTGAAAATTTTATCTAAGTAATGAGAAGAGGAAAACAGCAGTATACAGTCTGTTTTCCTCTTTTAAAAATTAAACATTATACCATGGAGGCGAAGACATGGATTATATAATAGAAATGTTGAATATCAGAAAAGAGTTTACAGGCATTGTTGCAAATGACAATATTACCATTCAAGTAAAAAAAGGTGAAATACATGCACTGTTAGGAGAAAATGGGGCGGGCAAGTCAACCTTGATGTCCATATTGTTTGGTCTTTATCAACCGGATCGTGGAGTGATAAAGGTGAAAGGCAAAGAGGTTAAAATAACGAATCCTAATATTGCAAATGATTTGGGCATAGGTATGGTGCATCAGCACTTTAAATTAGTACATAATTTTACTGTTACGGAAAACATTATTCTGGGCATGGAAAAGGTTAGCAATGGTAAAATTGATATAAAAACGGCAGCAGCAAAAATACAAGAGCTCTCTGCCCGTTATAAGCTATTTGTCGATCCCAATGCCAAAATTGAAGATATTTCAGTAGGAATGCAGCAAAGAGTTGAAATATTAAAGATGCTATATAGAGATGCAGATATACTGATATTTGATGAGCCTACAGCTGTACTGACACCTCAAGAGATTCTTGAGCTGATGGGTGTTATGAGAAACATGGCGGCAGAAGGCAAAACAATACTTGTTATTACCCATAAATTGAAGGAAATCAAAGCAGTTGCGGAGAATTGCACAGTCATTAGCAAGGGCAAGTCAATTGCAACTGTTGATGTAGCAGAAACCTCTATAGAAAGACTGGCTGAGCTGATGGTTGGTCGAAGGATTAACTTTAAGGTGGACAAACAACCTGCTAAGCTTGGTGAAGTAGCAATTCGGATTGAAAATGTAAATGTAATGAATCATAGGGGATTAAAGGCTGTAAAAAATGTCAGCTTATCTGCAAGATATGGTGAAATACTTGGAATAGCAGGTGTAGATGGCAATGGTCAAACAGAGCTTATTGAAGCAATTACAGGACTAAGAAATATTGAGTCTGGCAAAATTTTTATCAATGATATTGATATCAGTACTTTGCCCATCAGGAAGCGCAATGAAAACGGATTGGGCCATATTCCAGAGGACAGACATAAATATGGATTGGTATTGGATTTTAATCTAGAAGATAATTTGATTTTGGAGAATTACTATAAAGAGCCTTTTTCCAAGAATGGTATCTTAAATAGAGAGCAAATACGTAAATACGCAGATAAGCTAATTACACAATTTGATGTAAGATCTGCTGAGGGACCTATCACCAAAGCGAGAAGCATGTCAGGGGGCAACCAGCAAAAAGCGATTATTGCAAGAGAGGTAGATAGATCTCCCTGTGTCATGATCGTAGCGCAGCCCACAAGAGGCTTGGACGTAGGTGCCATAGAATATATTCACAAAAGGCTTCTTCAAGAAAGGGACAATGGCAGAACAATAATACTGTTTTCTCTTGAACTGGATGAGATACTCAATGTATCTGACCGCATAGCCGTTATGTTTGAAGGCGAAATAGTAGGTACCTGCAATGCGGAGGATACAGATGAAAATGAATTGGGATTAATGATGGCTGGCGGAAGGAGGAATACTGGTGAGTAAGAATAAAGTAGTAATTCCATTGCTTGCAGTACTGCTTGGCTTTATATTTGGAGCTATCGTAATGCTTATTACAGGACATAACCCCATTGAAGCATACTCTGCCCTTTTGAAAGGAGCAGGTTTTTATGGAAATGTGAAGCGCCTTGGGGATACACTGTTAAACACAACAACCTTAATACTGACAGGTTTGTCAATTGCCTTTGCATTTAGAACAGGTCTTTTTAATATCGGAGCCACAGGGCAAATGCTTATGGGTGGATTTATAGCAGTGCTGATTGGAGCCAAGCTTCCTTTGCCTTCCTATATCCATGTTCCCTTAGCTGTTGTGAGTGCTGCAGTTGCAGGAGCTTGCTGGGCATTTGTTCCGGGATTATTAAAAGCAAAATTTAGAATTCATGAAGTAGTAACTACCATCATGATGAATTATATCGCAATGTGGAGCGTCTATTATTTTGTACCAGTACTGATACCGGGTAATTTCAACACAGAATCCAGACCGATATTTCAAACAGCATCTCTCCGAACAGAGTGGCTGTCTGCAATATTTAAAGGTTCATATGTCAATACCGGTTTGTTTATCGCATTGTTTTGCGTCATCTTGGTATGGTGGATCTTAGAAAAGACAACCTTTGGATATGAGCTAAAGTCCGTCGGCTTTAATATACATGCATCAAAATATGCAGGTATGAAGGTAAATAGAAATTTGATTTTATCAATGATGATATCTGGTGCCTTGGCAGGACTTGCCGGAGCTACCTTCTATATTGGCTATGCCAACAACATAAAAATAGGTACACTTCCATCACAGGGTTTTGATGGAATTGCCGTTGCGCTCCTTGGACTAAACAATCCTTTTGGAGTACTGATGGCAGCGCTATTATTCGGATTTATGAATGCAGGACGTTTGTTTATGCAGTCTGCAACCAATGTACCAAACGAACTTGTTCCAATTATTATTGCTATTATCATCTTCTTTGCAGCTACTAGTCTCATGCTTCAAATTTGGATGGAAAGAGCTGAAAAATTACTTAAAAAGAATGAAGGTTGGATGGAAAGAGCTGAAAAATTACTTAAAAAGAATGAAGGTGATAAATAATGTGGGATATTTTATCAAGTATTGTTCCTTTGGCGCTTGCATATACCGCGCCTCTGCTGATTATCGCTTTGGGTGGTCTGTTCAGTGAGAGAAGCGGTGTAGTAAATATAGGGCTTGAAGGCTTAATGGGTGTAGGAGCTTTTACAGCTGCTATTATAATATCATCATCACCACCTTCCGTAGGAGGAACTGTCATTTATGTGGGACTTCTTGGCGCAGCAGTGGCAGGGGGAATATTCTCATTGCTCCATGCCTTTGCCAGTGTAACCATGAAGTCTGATCAAGTAGTAAGCGGCACAGCAATCAATATTCTTTCGGCAGCTATAACAGTGTTTTTGGCAAGAACCATAACGGGAAGTGCCAATGTTGCGATTATATCAGGTTTCATAAAACGAGACATACCTATTTTGCATAAGATACCAGTAATAGGTCCACTGATGTTCAGCAATACATACATTACCACTTATATCGTATTG
>JAQSYB010000215.1 GCA_029256365.1 Clostridia bacterium | reverse complement strand
CCTCAGCTGTTTCATTATTTCTATTATCTAATAACTGAATCAATTCTTCACCTCGTTATATCATTGTTTCACAATAAGATCAATTCAAATAGCACTCCCATTAAAGCTACTATCTAACTTATCTATAAAGCGGTTGACTTGGCTGCGATTTCGGAGCACTACTATGTTCCTTCCTTCCGCATACTTTTTCAGTCTAGCCAGAATATTTTTCCTATTTCTACGTTTAAAAGTAAGCACCCAGTTAAAAAACTCCAAATCTATCTTTTCACTACAGCCCTCTGTCATATCTGGTCTCATTCTATTTCTATACATCAGCCATCTTTTCATGATGCCCCATAGGCATACTATCGTTGGCAGGTCGAGATAGATTATGGTATCTGCTGCTTCCATTCTCAAATCCATGGTACCGCTATAATTGCCATCTATTATCCAGTTCTCTGTAGCCACTATTGCCTTGACCTTCTCTCCCAGCTCTTCTTTACTTATGGATGTCCAGCCAGGCTGCCAAAAAAGTCTGTCTAGATGATATAGCTCCAGGCCAGCAATAGCACTTAGTTTGCGTGCCAGAGTGGATTTTCCTGCCCCGCCGGAGCCAATGATCACAACTTTCCTCACGATATCATACCCCCAATAAAAACACCTGATGAATCATATTGTATGATTTAACAAAGTTTCAATTATTCCTTGTTCCCTTTTAAAAAATATTCCAAGGTTGTTATAGATGTTGTGCTGCATATATTTTGAATAAAACCAACATAGCTTTGATTGGAGCTGGCTATACCATGCTGAAGTATTGTAGGTTCAAAACCTCTTTCCATGGCACCATTATAGGTAGCATATACACAGTATTCTGCTGCAAATCCACATATCACCACAAGCTCGATGTCCAGCTTATGCAAATGCTCTTCTAATTCCGTATTCCAAAAGGAGTTGCTATAAAATTTAGATACTCTTATATCGCTATCTTCTATATCCAATTCTGCATAGAGCTCAAAACCTTCTTCAGATGTTTCTTTATCCTGAATGAAAATAATTGGATTTTCTGATTCTCTAAAAACTCCAATTGAGTAATCGATATATTCTAGTGCTGATACAAGGCTGTCTTTGCACTTTTTATCTTGAAAAAACTCCTTCTGCATATCCACAACAAGTAATGCTGCCTTCATATAAACCGCCTCCAATTTTTATCATACTATCTATTATTGCATACAAATTATTCATCCTCTATAGAAAGAATAATTATATCCAATTGCTTCATTACACTACAGCATAAGGCTCTACACTCATAATATGCTTGCTTCCATTCCAATAACTAAGGCCTATTCTTCAGTTGCTTCTTCTACTAACTCAGCTGGTATATAATGATTTTTTACAAAGTCCAAGTTAATGAAGAAAACTGTTGTGGTTACTGTAAAAAATGCTTCAATAATGTCTATTAAGCTATCTGTAACAACGCCAAGTATTGCAGGTAAAAACCCACCGATGAAACCAACTGCAAAACTTATTATCAATTGTAAAACCAATATTAACGTCGTAATTCCGAAGACCTTCCACCACTGCCCTTTTACCAAGGACTTGCTATAGCCAAGTGCATCTGTGCCTCCGACATTCCTTAAAACCACTGCTTGAATTAGAAAGGCATAATATACCGACCATATAATTCCCGGAATGACTAACAGCAAAACAAACAGTACTAATATGAATCCCCCTAATAAACTTGTTCCTACACCACTTGCCCATCTTGAAAGGCTTTTGCTTAATGCACTTTTCCAGCCAATCTCTTCACCTGTTTCACTATAGGTAGCTTTCTCTACAATAACTGCAATCCCCATGCTTACTATAATTCCAAAAAGTGTTTCAAGCAAATTAGCAATATTTAAATATATCCTAAAATCGCTTAAGTCTAAAATTGTATTCCCAACAATATACATGAAAATATTTATCGGGATGTATATTAGCATTGTAATGATAAAAATAGGTTTGAAATTCTTAGTGAAAATGGACCAACTGCCGGTAAAAATTTCTTCAAGTGTTATTTGTTTTTCATAGATTTGTTTAAACATTGTTTCCCTCCCAATTTTGAATAAGATATCGATTGGCTCTTCAATACCAAGTATAAATATAGTGTTTCTTATACTTGTCTTCGGTACCCCTACATAATTATACTTGGAAATATCACCTCGTTACTATATTTTACCATGCATGCCAATATAAAACAAAGGCTGCACCTTAAGGGTGCAGCCTTATTTAGTAATTATTTATATGGTTCTTTTCCTCCATAAAAGATGCGCAACTATTGCACATCCTCAAAAAAATCTGTATCTTTTAAGTTATCACGTAGAAACTCAATTAATTCAATCTCGTCCCGGCTAAGATATCGCAGGCTGCGATCAGGGTCTATTACATACTTTTTTATCAATAAGGCACTCTGGTTCTCCAACTCGGGGATTAACTCCTTCATAAGAATAATGCAATTGGCTACCCTGTCGTCATCCATAGAGTCCATGCACTGCATTATTTTTTTGTATTTCTCTCGAGCCATTTCATCGCCTTTGTCGGCTTGATTCTTTAGATTCTCAATATATTTCAACTTCATCACATCCGTTATAAAAGTTTTATATCAATAGGATATACCTTATATTTTTACTTATACATATTCCAATAGCTTTGATTTCTCGCCTATGCTGTAAAGATAAAGCTTATGCAAAGGTCTGGTCATGGCTACATATAGCAGCTTGGTGTCCAACTCAGAGGTACTATACTTTTCTGCAGAAGCGTCTGCCACAAATACAGCATCAAACTCCAAGCCTTTAGCAAGATAAGAAGGCACTATCAAAAATCCGCTTTTGTATTCCTTTTCTTTTCCTGTTATCACATAAGGACTGTCCTTGCCTTTTTTGAAAAGGGCATGCATCTCCTCACATTCCTTTGCAGTTTTGCATATAATTGCAACTGATTTATAGCCCTGTTTCTTCAACTCTTTGATTTTGACGGCAACATCCTCTGCGATTTCCTTGCTATTTGCTTTCCCTATAACCTCTACTGGATCTCCATGTCGAATAACAGGCTGAGCAGGTATTAGCTTTTCATCCTTGAGAGTTGCTATGACCTTATTGGCTGCTTCCATAATTTCTACAGAGGTACGATAGCTTTGCTCCAAAGTCAACATTTCACTTTTTTCTTCAAATACATATTGATTGATGTCATTCCAATCCTTTATCCCCCTGTAGCTATGAATAGCCTGGGATAAGTCACCCAATATGGTAAAGGAGCTATCCTTTATAATGTGCTTAAGTGTATAAATCTGAAATACACTGAAGTCCTGCGCTTCGTCAATTACAATATGCCTTACGGGAATTTTTTCATCCACTCCGTAAATCTTATACTTCAAATACATGATAGGTGCAATGTCTTCCAAATCCACTTTATCAGAATCTAAGACCTGCAAGGTATAGCTTCGTAAAAACTCAGCGGTTTCGCAATCTGTTTTATCCAAAATAATACTGTTGTACAGTTCTTGGTTTTCTAGAAAGTCTCTATAATATTGCAATGGATCTGTTTTCGATATTTTGGCTATATAATCCTTCACCGCAGTTTTGGAGTACTCTTGCAGCTTGCCTATTACTTCATTCTTTTTATCAATTGCCTTCACAATCATTTCCTGTCTCTCATCGCTTGGTTCCATCAGCCTTTTTACATTGGCAATATATTTATCACATTTCACCTGTACACTTTCAGCTAGATAGTCTTTCTGCGCTTTCAGACGGTTTTGCAGGTGTTTTTTTATTTCATCTATTCTCTTTACAATGGGATGCTTGCGATATTCTTTAATAAAAAGCTTATTGATATCATCATAGCTTAGTATCACTCTGCCCAATAGCTTAAAATCCTCTTTGGGTATGAAATCCTTCTCTAT
>JAQSYB010000214.1 GCA_029256365.1 Clostridia bacterium | reverse complement strand
TCCTTGTGATCCAATGATGCCTTTACCATATCTGGCAGCTTGGTCATTTCAGTTTTGATTTCACCTATTTGCGCATCCGTCAATGTACCCTTTAAATGCGCCATGTGAAGCGCTATTTCGTATAGAGCAACAATCTGTGTTGTATAAGCCTTTGTTGAAGCAACTGCTATTTCAGGTCCTGCCCAAGTGTATAGAACATCGTCGGATTCTCTCGCAATAGAGCTGCCTACTACGTTGACGATACTTAGTATTCTGGAGCCGCGCTTCTTCGCTTCCTTTAATGCTGCAAATGTATCCAAGGTTTCACCGGATTGGCTTACGATTATTGTAAGCGTCTTATTGTCTACCACGGGGTCTCTGTATCTGAATTCTGATGCAATATCAACCTCTACAGATATCTTTGCAAGCTTCTCTATTACATATTTTCCAACCATACCTGCATGGTATGCTGTTCCGCAGGCTACGATGAATATCTTGTTGATGCCTTCTAAATCTTCCTTTGTCAGCTTAATGTCATCAAGCTTGATAGTTGGTGAGTCTGGTACGATTCTTGATGTCATGGTATCCTTAACAGCCTTTGGCTGCTCGTGGATTTCCTTTATCATGAAATGCTCGTAGCCGCCCTTTTCTGCTGCTGCAACATCCCAGTTCACCTCAAATATTTCCTTCTTCACTTCTCTATCTTCTTCATCAAGGAAAGTGATGCTGTCCTTTGTCAATATTGTCAGTTCATTTTCATTCAAAAGGTAGATCTTTCTTGTATGGGCCAATATAGCAGGTATATCTGATGCGATATAATTTTCGCCCTCGCCTACACCTACAATAAGTGGATTTTCTTTTCTTACACAAACAATTTTGTCTGGTTCCTGCTTGCAAATTACTGCAAATGCATAGGAGCCTCTTACCTTTTGAAGCACCTTGCGCACTGCTTTTACCAAGTCGCCCTCATAAAAGAAGTCCAAGTAATGTGCCAATACCTCAGTATCAGTATCGGAAAGAAATACATAGCCCTTCTCAATTAGGAAGCTCTTGATTTGCATATAGTTCTCTATAATTCCATTGTGAACTACTGCAATGCCCCCTGAGCAGTTTGTATGTGGGTGGGAGTTTACATCTGAAGGTTCACCATGAGTCGCCCATCTTGTATGACCGATTCCTAAGCTTCCCTCTATCGTTTCCTGCTGCAGCTTTTCTTCCAATACAGCCAGTCTTCCCTTATACTTTCTAACACTGATATTTCCATCGTTGTAAACAGCGATACCTGCTGAGTCATAACCTCTATATTCCAACTTTTGAAGCCCCTCTATTAAAACTGGGACTGAATTTTTATCTCCTATATATCCAACTATTCCGCACATATATATGCTCCTCTCGATTTCTTATTATTAGCTTTATTATCTTCTTTTTTTCATATACTCACCCGTTTTTAAGCAAAAAAAAACTACCAGGTCAAACTGCTAGTCATTCAGTACCTATGGCTCAATCGAATTCACTTTGTCCCATCAATTACTTGTGGATTTGTAAAATTCGTAACACTGCTAAGCCGCAGCGCGGGGCACCCGCCGAATACTTCGATAAACCCCGACCTCGTCAACTCATCATATGTTCATGATAAGTCTGGCGCTTCTAAGTATATTACTGCCTTAGCTCCTATTCTATATTATTTTATTCACAAATGCAAGATGTGGAACTATTTTCCTGTACAATTCCTTCGAGTAAATTTTACATAATCTGCGAAAGTGCTGAATATACAGCATTTACTGGCTGTGTGGAGACCAATAACATCCTATTACTAAGATCCTTCGCCTTGCTCAGGATGACAAATGACGGCAAATTAAGTTGTTGACATTGCCAGAGACCAGCCCCTACAAAAAAAGAAGGCTGACATAGCGTGTCAGCCTTCAAATATTGGTCTATCCCAATTTCTTTTCTATCAAATCAGCGATGCGTTGTGCATCCTGCTGAATTTCTGTTATGCTTTCACCCTCTAGCATGACTCTTACAAGAGGCTCCGTGCCGGATGGTCTAATAAGTACTCTTCCTCTATCTCGCAGCTTATCTTCTACTTCCTTTATTGCTTGCGTAATTTCTGCATCTTCACTGTATTTGTCCTTATTTCCATTTTTAATTTTCGCATTGATCAGTACCTGAGGCAGCTCTGTCATGATACCAGAAAGGTCAGAAAGCTTCTTGCCCGATTCTTTCATAACTGCCAGCAGCTGAAGTGCAGTCAGCAAGCCGTCTCCTGTAGTGTTGTGATCAAGAAATATAATATGTCCAGATTGCTCGCCGCCAATATTATAGCCCTTGCTGATCATTTCCTCCAGAACATATCTATCGCCTACATTTGTTTTTACAACATTGCACTTCTCTCGCTTCATAGCAATATCAAAGCCCATGTTGCTCATAACAGTTGCAACTACTGTATCATTTTCAAGAACGCCTTTTTCCTTCATATGCTTTGCACATATTGCTAGAATATGGTCACCATTTACCAAATTACCTTTATTGTCTACAGCAATCAATCTGTCAGCATCACCATCAAAAGCCAAACCGATATCTGCTCCGATATCCAAGACAAGCTTTTGCAAGTCACAAGGATATGTTGAGCCGCAGTTTACATTGATGTTCTTGCCGTCAGGCTTATTGTTTATGACAACAATTTCAGCTCCCAAATCCGCCAGTATGGAAGGTGCTGCGATATAGGCAGCGCCATTTGCACAATCTACTGCAATCTTTAGTCCTCTTAGGTTAACGTCTATGGTCTTCTTTAGAAAATCAATATATGAATGAACTGCATTGTCAATTTCAATTTTTCTGCCAATATCTCCTGCAGTTGGGTTTGCAATCGTATTTTCTTCATTTAGTAGGTAGCTTTCTATTTTGTCCTCCAACTCATCTGATAGCTTGTAGCCCTTATTGTTGAAAAACTTGATGCCATTGTACTCAAATGGATTGTGAGATGCTGATATTACGATTCCCGCATCCAACCCCAAGTGTCTTGTTAAATGTGCCACAGCAGGAGTAGGCTGCACGCCCAAAACAACTGCCTCCGCTCCCATGGAGCAAATACCTGCAACTAAGGCCGCTTCCAACATATCTCCTGATATTCTGGTATCCTTGCCTACTGCTATTCTTGGTTTGTGGTGCGTTTCCATGGTCAGTACATAGGCTCCTATTCTGCCTAAATTAAAGGCAAGCATGGAATCCAGCTCTTTGTTGGCTATCCCTCTAACACCGTCGGTTCCAAATAAACGACCCATCATGACCCCCCTTTCTAATGATAAGTTATATGTATGCAATCATATTGCGTGTATTTATTTTGCATTCGGTTCATTATTTATTATTATCTAATTTATAATAACATATATATAATTCGTAATCAATTTGATTATTGTGATAGTAAAAACTGCCAAGGTTAAAAATTAAGGTTTTGCAGCAGAAAGACACATGGGTATTCCCCTACAGAAACAAAATCCCTTGGATGTTGTTCCAAGGGATCTTAGTTCAATTACATGTTCTCTGGTACTTCTATTCCAATCATGTTCAAGCCTATTTCTATAACATTGCATACTGACTTGGTCAGGTGTAATCTTGCTGCCTTTAGATCAGGCTCTGCATTCATAATAGGATGCGTGTTGTAGAACTTATTGTATGCCTTTGCAAGCTCTGTTACATGACGTGTAATTACAAAAGGCTCATATCTGTCTGCCGCTTCCTTTAGAGAAGCCTTGAAGCTGTCTAGAAGCTTTGCAAGAGCAAATTCTTCCTCTGTAATCAGCTTGCTGTAGTCTGCTGTTTCAGGCATTTCTCCAGCCTTACGCAATACGCTCTTTCCTCTTACACAGGTATATTGTACATAAGGACCGGAATCTCCCTCGAAGCTTAATATATCTTCCCATGAGAATATGATGTCCTTATCCTTGTTGTTCTTAAGAATTGTATATGCAACTGCCCCCATCGCAACTTTTTTGGCTACATCAGCCTTGTTGGCTAGGTTGCTATTCTTTGCTTCTACAATCTCCAATGTCTTTTCGCCAGCTTCATCCAATACGTCCTTGGCATATATGATATCCCCTGAACGAGTTGCAAGCTTGCGGTCTGCAAACTTAACAAGAGAAGTCCCCACAAAAGACATATTGTCAGACCAATCAAAGCCCATTTGCTTTAATACTCTGAATATCTGTTTGAAATGAAGGGCTTGCGTGTTTCCAACTACATATAGACACTTATGGAAGTTATATGTTCTATGCCTATACAACGCAGCAGCCAAATCACGTGTAGCATATATGGTTGCTCCATCAGACTTTAATATCAAGCAAGGCGGCATACCAAATTCCTCAAGGTCTACGATTTGAGCGCCATTGCTAAGTACCAGCAAGTTCTTATCGCGCAGCATCTGCACAACTTCTCCCATTTTGTCTGTATAGAAGCTTTCTCCATTGTAGGAGTCAAATTCAATATTAAACTCATGATACAGCTTCTTGAATTCTACTATACTTAAGTCTCTAAACTTCTGCCATAGACCCATCATTTCTGGGTCCCCATCCTCCAGCTTCTTGAAAAGCTGTCTTGCTTCATCCTCTAAGGATGGGTTTTTTTCTACTTCATCATGGAACTTTATATAAACCCTTAGCAGCTCATTGATTGGCTCCTTTTCAAGGGCTTCATCATTTCCCCAATGCTTATAGGCAGCAATCTGCTTACCAAAATTTGTCCCGTAGTCACCGATGTGGTTTAGCCTTTGTGTTTCATAGCCTAAATGCCTGTAAATCTTCTCTATCGCACTGCCTGTCAATGTGTTGACTAGATGCCCGATATGAAAAGGCTTTGCAATGTTTGGCGATGAAAACTCCACCAATACAGTTTTGCCCTTGCCTTCCTCTGAGACACCAAAATCCTTGCCCTTAGCTAGAACCTCTGACAAAACGATCTTTATAAACTCACTTTTGTTTACAAAGAAGTTTAGATAGCCACCAGCGGCTTCTACCTTGCCTACCACATGATCTGTTGTGAACTTTCCTGCCAAATCTGCAGCAATCATATTTGGAGCCTTTCTCATTGTCTTAGCAAATTGAAAGCACGGAAAAGCATAATCCCCCATATTTGATTGTGGCGGAATCTCTATCAGTTCCATTATTTTTTCTAGTTCCATATCTACCAATTGACTTATTTTATTGGCTACTTCCTTTTTAAAATCCATCTTTATCCCTCCTGTGTATGTTTGTATGTGAAATGATTTTGTTAGTGTTTTTTGGCGGGCAGACACATGGGTCTGCCCCTACAACAACGAAGTTATAATACTAGTTTAACCAAAAAATATAAAAAACTCCTGTCTCATAGGAAAAGAGACGGAGTTCCGCGGTACCACTCTAATTGACCCTTAGGCTGTTCACCATAAGGCCCACTCAATGCCTTTATCGCAGACATACGTTCAGCTTACTTACATTTCATTGCTTTGACTGAATTCTCCTCGGCTCTTTTCTCACTGATATTGCTGCCAGACTCACACCCACTCTGGCTCTCTTGGAACAAGGGATCTGTGATACTCTTCCGATTCATTGAAGTAATATAATAATTACTATATATTATATGCAATATATGGGTCTTTAGTCAATAGTGAAAA
>JAQSYB010000006.1 GCA_029256365.1 Clostridia bacterium | reverse complement strand
TCTAAATACATGTACCAAGGATTTTACAAAAGAATTATATTTCTCACTATCAATTAATATGTCATCTCCCGTTATAGAGAAAGCATGTATAGGCTTTTCTAATCTTTCTGCAAGCTTTGCGGTATAATCAGGATAGCTGCTTAACATTTCCTTTAGGGACTTATACTTCAACCTTTTCACTAAAGGCAGCAGTGCTCTGCACTCAACGGGTTTGCAAATATTAATAATCTCAGCCTCAATTTCAACTAGCTTTTGTTTATCAATATATATCATTTCACCCTGGCTAAAAAAGTGACTGCCTAGTTTTTCACTCAATATGTCCATATCCTTATTTAAATAGTCAATGATATCAAAGGAATAAATAAATGCACATAGGTCTTTATAGCTTAGACTCTCCAGCACACCCCCAATGTAAGCCAAGGCATTTTCCATTGAGCTTAGTTTTTCTACAGAATTTCTCATTTCAAATTGACCAAAGCTGCCTTTAAACGTATGAATTTCTCTAAAAACATTGGCATATATCGATTTTATAGACTGCTTGCTTTCCATTATTTCATGCAGCTTGCTGCCATAAAAATACTGATACTCTCTAATACACTCCTTAAAGCTGTTGAAGTTTCCCGCTACATTTGCTACCATTTGTATAATTTCCGCGTCTTCCTTCACTTTGTTTTCCAACAGCTTTTTTTCAGTTATCTCTGTAATGATAACCATTAGTTCCTTTTCCAATGGTGTATCGCTATTCTCAACCAGCTTATATTCAAGCTTTATATATTTATTGTTCAGTTCCACCTCTTTTGGCAGCAGGGATATATAAACTTCCGTCTTATAGGGCTCCTTGCACTTGAATATCTCATCCAGTAAATCTTCTACAAATCGAGATTCCGCTCTGTTATCTGGGTAAATAAGCTGGGAAAAGCTTTTATTCTCTATATCCCTTCCAAATACCGCTCGACATTCCTTGCTATAATCCCGATGTACCATGAAATTACTTCCAAAAGTCAGCAAGCCCTGACCTATATTATCAAGGAGTCTATGTACAGCTTTTCTTTGTTTCTCCGCAATTTTCTCCAAGCCGGCCTTCAATAAATAGGTTTCCCTCATCATTAAGTACAATGAAGCCAAATCTCCAATGGCCTTGATTGTTTCCTCTGAGCCGCCCTCAAAGGTCCTTAAACTGCTTTTGGCTATATCTAGACAGATATACCCCCTGCATTTGCCATTGAATCGAATCGGAGCGATTAAGGACTGTTTCATAGGCATAAAAGCTTCAGTAAATTGTCTATGTATGGAAGCTGGCATAAATGAATTTTGACTTAGAATATTCTCAAGAACATATACACTGCTTTCTACGCTTTTTTCGGTACTTTCCAGCCCCAATGAATATTCTGCTTTCAGAGACAGTTGACGCAGCAGCTCCCAGTTATGTCCCACGGCAGCAGCATATCTCCAATTGCTGTCATCTATTATAGAAATACTTCCATAATCTGATTCAGGTATGGTGCTTAAGCTTAACTCAAGCAGCTCCCATAAGAAATCATCATTATTCTGCGGAATCGCTTCCACAAGCTTTGAGGAAAGTTTCATAATACGATATATCGCATCCATCATTTCTATACCTTTCGATCATATGTGATAAAATAACCCTGCATTTTAGCTTATATACAAAATTATAACATATATACAAATATTGTATAAACTATTAAGTAAAGTAGCAAAGCAGCACAGCTGTGTAGCTGTGCTGCTTTGCTATATCTGAACGCTCTTATCTATTTTTCTTCTTTTCATAAAGGTCACACTTCCTATAAACCTCATCAATGCTGTCACCAATAAGGCAGTATAGATATTGCTGGATTTTAGAACCATATCCCCAATCAACGGTCCAATAAACAGCGTAACATTTGTTAAGGTAGCATGAACCGCAACATACATAATTCTATTTTTTTCTGGAGAAACCTCCAGTAAGAAATTCAATAGGACAGTGGTAGTCCCGGCCGTAAAGAATCCCATAATCAAGCCAGATAATGTTAGTACTACGAGATTATGTGACAATACATAGAGTACAGGAGTAGCCGCCATACCCATCGTTGCAAAGGCTGCTACAAAGTTATTTCCCTTCTTTTCTATGGTTCGGCTCCAAAAACCAAAGCTGAAAAACATGACGATACTGGAAGTCACGCTTAAAATTGTGATCCAAGTCTCATCAGCCATAAGATATTCTATTTGATAGATCCCAAACAATGGCCACCCCATTTGCCAACCAAAGTGAAAGGTCAAGGAGCATGCCAAAAATCCCAAATACGCCTTATTTCGAAAGACTTCCTTTAATGACTCCTTTAAATTGATGCAATTTTGTGGAGTTTGTGTCGTTTCCTTTAATCTTCTAAAGGTAAATATCTCTATTAAACCAATAATAAATGCCAATACAAAGAACCACTGATAAATCATAATTGCTTTTTCATTGGTATTTCCAAATACCTTTAATATTTGTGACAATAGTATCAAGGATAGAAAATTGGCTACGGTTGTGAATTTATTTCTAGCGGTAATCGCCCTGGCTCTATCCCTTTCACCAAAAACGTCAGCAGTTATGCTTTGCAGTGCTGTAGCTGAAACTGATTCTGGAAAATTCATTAGGGCTGTGATCAATACAAAGGCAATTGGCTGTAAATGTCCCGGTAAAAAAGGTACAAAGGCATATAAAAATACACAGAATCTACTTAAAAGAAAAATGCCAGACAATGTTTTCTTTTTGCTGGTGGTTTTGCACATATAAAGAACCCCTGGAATAATACCAAATAGAGCAATCAATCCAGGTAATGAATTATAAAGCGAAACATGTGTTTCTACGCCACCCAGCCTATATAATAATTTCTGTGCAAAGGGCTTATAAAGATTGACTACTAAAGTAAACAATACTCCGTTCATCAAGTAAAAATACATGTTCTGTGATTTGATATCAGTATAATAATTTGGCAGCATCTTTCTTAAAATATCTTTCATAAGACTACCCCACTTAAAACGAAATAGATTTGACATGGATAAATTCAAGACCCTTTATTAGCCTGTCCATATCATCAACCGGCATATCCTTGAGAATCATCTGCAGATAGCTGCACCGTCTTGATATTACTTGATTTATAAGCAAATTTCCCTTTTCTAGAACTTGCAGCTTTACAATTCTTCTGTCCTTGTCATCCTTCTTTCTCATGACCAAAGCGTTCTTTTCCATTCTGTCTATTAAATCTGTTATGGTACTGGGTGCCAAAAATAATTTATTGCTTAACTCGCTTATTGTCAGCTCTCCCTCATTTACTAAAAATTGCAGTGCATTAAACTGTGGTGGTGTAATATCATAATCCAAAAGTATTTCTCTTCCTTTTTGCTTGATGTCAAAACAAATACCTCGAAGTAAAAGCTCAATTTGTGATACTGAATCAGTCTCCATTTCGCGCCCCCTATATTTCTACTTTCTAATATTTAGACTCTCTAAATATTTTATAACTAGTTGCAAGCGATGTCAATAATCCTCTGCTGCTATGTTTAATTGTGAAATTTTCACGATTTGTTGGTAAATTTGTCGAATTTATTATATTATTATATTAGTACATCCTAATGTGCTAACGGGGGGTAATACAATGAAAAAGGTAAGACCAGCATTGATAAAGTATCCAATGCTTGCTTTCGCTTTATTTTCTATATGTTTTATTGATTATTTTTATAGAAATCTTTTTGCCAGCATCTATCATCCACTGGTTTCTGTGCTATTGGTTATATTAACTTTAAGCCCTCTTATTTATATTTCTCATATAGTTTATTTGCGTGCATATAAAACAATGCTATCCGAAATAAAGAATTGTTATAAAGATATGGCAAATGAAGTATCCACCGTAGAAGAAGTAAATAGTTTGTCATTATTAGAGCATTCAAATAATTTAGAGAATCTTTTTTGTGTTTATAAGTCCGTTCAAAAGCAATATATGGATTTGATTTGTCAGCTTAAAAATTCAAATAAGATTCTAGTGCAGAACAATAAATTTACCAATGCAATCAGTGAGATAACTAGTGAAATACTGCGTTCTGGTGATATACACGGCATCATGCAGCTCATATTAGATAAAGCAATAGAGATTATTCCCAATGCACAAAAAGGCAGTATATTGCTTTTAAACAATGATTATTTAGAATATAGAGCAATGCACGGATATGATATAGACGCTTTGAAGGATTTTAAATTTACCCCGAAAGAAATTTTTCAATCTCACCTAGAAGACATCTATGAACCCGTGATTATTACTGAAATCGAGAAATTTAATTCAAATCTAAATAAAGACAAATTCAAAGTGCTACAGGATACAAATAGCTTTAATATTAAATGCAGCATAAGCTGTGCAATTTCAGTCGACAATCAGTTCTACGGCACGATAAATATAGACAATATAGAAAATAGCTTAGCTTTTACGGAAGATCACAAAAGCATCATTAAGTATTTCGCTGAGCAAATTGGAGTTGCTCTTAAGAACGCTCAGTTGATAGAAAAAATACTTTACCTATCGCAATATGACAGCCTAACAAATATCTGTAATAGGTCTTATTGTGAAGCACAATTGGATATTCTTCATCAAGAATGTGTAAAGAACAATCAAAGCTATTCTCTAGTAGTAGCCGATATGAATGATTTAAAATTGATAAATGATAATTATGGACATGAAGCTGGAGATAAACTTATTATTGCATTTACTGATTATATCTCTAGCTTACAGGAAAAGCCGGAAATATTCGGGCGAATCGGCGGCGATGAATTCGCTTTGGTATATTCTAACAAATCAAGTGCTGAAGTAATTGAATTGTTGGAGAATGTAAGGAGTCACTTCTCTAGGGTGCCCTTTCACTATAATAATCGCGACATGTCGAATCTTACTTTTAGCTATGGCATTTGTACCTATCCTGATGAAGCAAAGGATATTCCCACTTTATTCAGAATCGCAGATCAAAGGATGTATGAGGATAAAAGAAGTTTCAAGTCTCAAACCTATAACATATAAAAAAACAGGCAGTAGCCAAATCCCTGGACTGAGCCTGCTGATAAAATATTATAAAAATAAAAGCATTGTATCCAGTGCATTTTTATATGTTTGTTAACAATCAAAACCTTATATTTCAGACTATTATATTATAATAATGATTGCTATTTTAATTGCTTCTGAAAATGTTGATAATCCTTTTCATATTTCCAGTCTCCTCCCCAAGTCCATCCTCTGCTTGTGAATGCCTTGTAGCAAAGATCATCTTTCACAATCATCCCCTTGGACATTTCGCTGCGGTCTAAATAGGACTTCCCTTCACTAGGCGAAACCTTATCTTTATATACATAAGGATTTTGTATGGGATTGATATCAATTGCCACACCATAGCTATGCTTTGAAAGCTGACCAGGCTTACCATCTACCTCTCTATAACAAAATGCAGAAGTATTGTTGTCTTCCATGGATTTGCTATCCTCTGCATTGTACTCATCTATTAGACTTATTTTTGCAATGGGAAACTTTGCTTCATATAGTTCTTCAAATATCTCTACTATATCCTTGGCAACTGCCTTATTTACAATTAATTCTCCAATATGAGGCTGTTCATCAAAACCCCAATAAAAAACATTCACATAGCGCAAATCCTTCAACGCAACAGGACTCCCTTGCTTCCAAGAAACACCCATGATTCTGCTTTCTATCTTCTCGTCAATGGGGTAATATGCAAAGCTTTGTGCAAATACTTCTTTGGTCTCTATTTCTTTTGTTTCTACTTCTTTTGTTTCTGTCTCTTTTGTTTCTTCTTCTTTGACATCATCTTGCACCTGCTGCTTATTTTCAACGATTGATGAACCCTCGTAGACTTCTGCAGGCCTACATGTCACGAAGACCGCCGTAGAAGCAATCAGCATACATAAAATAAGTGCTTTTCTCATATTGCCATCTCCTAAATATCCACTGTATTGATTGATTTATTTACATAAAATTATAGCATAGGGACGAAAAAAAAAGCATCCCAAAGAATGCTTTTTTTAGAACAATGTTTAAATCATATTTTTGTCAACATATACAGTAAGCTTGCCTAAGCTATTTACATAGCTGCCAAATTCATTGTCATACCATCCAAATATTTTTGCATGGGTAACAGGAATTCTAACATCCTTTGCATTGGTTACTCCACACTCATTTAAAACAGCGGAATCAAGCTGTAAGAAGCCTGTTCTTGTGTGCGTTTCATGTCCTTCAATGATACAGGATGCTCTATAGCCTTGGAAATCCGAAGATACATTTTGCTCTTCACTGAATATAAGCAAGTCTTTTTGAGCACCTTGGGCTGCCTTCTTATAAATGTTGTTGATAAATTCTCTATTTAATATTGGCTCACCTGTTTCTGAAAGCTTTGTTCTAAAGGTAACATTTAATGCAATCAATGACACTGTACATGTTGGTACACGTACTGAATCAGCCATAAATCCAAATTCCTTTATCTTTGGCAAAACCTCTTCCAAAGCCTTTGCAGCTCCAGTTGATGTCGGAATGATATTGTTTAGTGAAGCACGATTCTTACGAAGATCCTTGGCATTTGCACCTGGTACTGCATCCAAAATGTCTTGGTTATTGGTAGCTGAGTGTACTGTGGACATTGAAGCAGTAATAATCTGTGATGTCTCTTCTGTTTCCAGCAAAGGCTTCATCATATGAGCCAATCCAGTTGTAGTGCAGCTGGCAGAGGATAACACATGGTGCTTCGCTGGATCATAGGACATATGATTGATTCCATATACAAATAAGCCGCTGTCTTCAGGTATTCTCAAAGAAGAGTCCTTAATTGCAAAAGGTGCACTTACGATTACCTTTTCCGCTCCGGCCTCAAGATGTCCTCTCGCACTTCCTCTGGCATTGTCAGCAGGAATTGTAGGATCCAAGAAAGTTCCTGTACATTCTACAACAATTCTAACATTTTCTTTTGCCCAGTTTATATTCTTTGGGTTTCTTTCATGTCTTAAAATCTTTACAGGCATACCACCAAAGTCAAGCAGTCCTTCTTCTTCGTTTACTATCTTTACTTCAAGTTTTTCCCCTGTATAGCCAAATAAGAATCTATCTAATGAACCATAAGTAGAATCATTTGTTAAAAAGTGTATTACATCCTTTAGACTTCTACCTACTTCTCTTCCTGCGTTTATTACATATCCGTCAAAATGTCTTACTACCAAGTGATTCCAGAATGTGAGCTTTCCAATTCTCCCCATTCCATTGATACCTAGCATGTTCTTATTTTTCAATGATGGTTCCATTTCAGCACCCCTTTAAAATTTTTATCCTTTATTATTGTAGCACATTAAGGTTAAATTACAAATATAGTATAGCTCATTAGACACAATAAGTTGCTGTATGCATGGTTTAGCTTGATATTCTATTGAATTACTACTCTTTTTAGCATTATACAAGCTTTATCGCATATTGGCCCAAATAAATGTTGCCTAAATTTCCATCTATGGATATCATTTCCCCAGACTTCAATTTTATGCCGTTTATATCACATTCCTTCTTGCCTTCGTTTACTAGTAAGGCCTTGCAATTGACAATGCACACCTTGCCCAGTTTAACTGCTGTTACTGCTGCATGAGATGTGGCTCCGCCTTTTCCGGTTATCAGACCATCACATTTAAATATCATTGGAATATCGTCAGGTACTGTGTCTGGTCTTACCATGATAAATTTTGCATCTGGATGATCCTTCTTAAGATCCTGTATATCCTTATAGTCAAATACCAGTAAGCCGCTCATGGCTCCTCCGCCGATACCGATACCTCTGCCTACCAGCTTCATCTCATCAGCAGCCGCATCAAAAACAGATATTTTATCCTGTTTATTGATATTTTGGTCTCTGGTCTGCAGAATATGCAAATCCTCAGGCTTTTCTGATTCAAAGGTAAACTCAATCTCCTGATGATTAAATCCATATAAATCTACAAGCTGATTTGACAGCTCCAACAGTCTTCCATAAATAGCTGGATGTGAGCTCTGCAAGGACATTGTGCTATCGGTGTACATGGTGCTGCGTTGAATTTCTGTAGCTGGATGCGTGTGCACCAAGCCTGCTACAATATCCTCACCTTGACTGCACAAAGTAAAGTCACCATAGAGATTGACACCAGGCTTATTTTGCTTTGGATCATGGGTGAATACCACCCCAGTTCCTGAATTGAGAGCTATATTTCCCAATACCATTTTCTGCACAATTACCGCAGTACCCCACTCTCCCGCAATCTGTAAATGCTCTCTATAGGATTTTGCCCTGTGGGAGGACCATGACTGTATGACACTTATAATCGCTTGCTTCAGCTGCTTAAAAGGTTCATTTTCAATATGGATGTTATAGTCCATTAAGACCTGCTTATAGGCATAAGCAATGTTTCTCATCTGCGCTGGCGTAAATTGAATCTTCTGCTCCGCGCCATATTTTTTCTTATATTCAATAATAATGCTGTCGAAGATATCACGCTTAATTCCGCAGGACATTCCCCAGCTTTGTATAAATCTTCTATAACAGTCCCATGAGGTCCAGCTAAAGTTTGGCTTTTGGCTCAATGCCTCTACGATTTCATCATTTAAGCCTACATTTAAAAAGGTGCTCATTGCTCCAGGCATGGAAATTGCTGTTCCTGACCTTACAGAAAGCATCAAAGGATTGTTGGGATTTCCAAACTCCAATCCAGTTAGGGTCTCAATGCCTCGTATTTGCTCCATGATTAAATTGTCCAGCTCTTGATTCATATATGGATGCTTTAATATTGTATTCTTATGCCGAAAGAGCTCCGTAGTCAGCACAAAACCAGGGGGTATCGGAAAGCCGTAGGAGTTCAGTTTTTTCAAGTAATATGCCTTCGCTCCAAGAAACACTTGGTTATCGATGTCCACTGTAGTTTGATACAAGGGGCTTACTATCAAATCAGGATTATAGGTCATCATGCTTTTGATGAAATCGCTGCTGTGATTGTCTACCAAGCTTCGCAAGCTATTTACAATATTAGATATATAATTGTCCAATTGCTGTATCAAAAATGCAGAGGATAACACTTCTCTATAGAAGTTTTCGGATGCCTTGAGATAGTCTTCTTTTCCTTCCTCATCCTCTAGGGCATCTCCCTTCAGCTGTTGTATCACAACCTTTAGAGAATGATCATATACTCTGAGAAAATATTCATTGATGATTTCCTTCACATTTTGTGCCATGAATTGAAAAATGTTTATATATTGGTCCAAAGAGAAGCTAGGAGAAGTCAGGCTGTACTTAAGCATTTGAAAATTGGAATTAAAGCCTTGATTCTCTATCCCATCTAATTGTAAGCCTTCTTGGAAAAATCCCAATACACTATATACATCCTGCAGTGTTTTTGCAGTGATATAATCAAGATTGATATCTTCCACCAGCTTTTCCATTAAGTTGGAAGCTACCTTTTCCAATCGAAACATTAAGCCAAGAGCTTCAAACTTCGGCTCAAGATATTGTCCATACATGGAGGGTATTCCTACCGCAACATGACGCTTATAATATATATTTTCCAAAGCCTCACTGCTATTTGGATCTAAAATAACCTTCTTCAAACGATGCATCAGTTGGAAGACCTCCTGCAGCGCCTCCCTATGCCGGTCACTTTCCATTAGCTCACTAAGCTGCATAATCTCAGTGTTGTTAAAAAATCTATAACTTTTTAAAATTGAGATAATGTTGCCTGACTCCAAGGAATATTTCTCCAATAATAGATTATAAAGCTGTATAATCATGGCGACTCTCTTTTTGTCTCGCTCATTGTCTAAATCGATCTTTGCAAGCGCAGCCTCAACTTCCTTTTCTCCCAACTCCAACAATTGTTCAGGGGATATATTTCTTATACGGCATAATTCCTTTGTGATGAAATGAACATCACAAAACCATTCGCCTTCCAGCTCTATAGATTCATATACATCAGATGGAATCATATGCTTCAGCTGCTCTAGGCTGCCATCAAACCAAAACTCCAATATTCTTTTCGTTAGCTTCACATGGGTATTATTGCTCTCTGTATGCACTTGCTTTCTTAAAAAGTGTATCAATCTATCCTTTCTATAGGACAGCTCATCCATAACAGTTGTAACCTCTCGAAGCTTGCCTTCTGCTCCAATTTCTTTAAAGTAAACTGGAAAAATCCTTGTCAGCTGCTTGATTTGCTTATAAACTGAAGAAATATTTGAATTTAACAGCTTCGTAACATCCCGCTGGAACAAATCTGTATCGGAGATGAATATGCCCCCCAGTTTCAGATTAACAATGAGAGCAGATAGCAATTCCTTAAGTACGGAGGGTGAATGCCCAATCAGCTCCAGCCATATGCGAATGTTTTTTATATGATTGGTGTTTACTTTAATCTGCCAGTCGTTGCTGATTGATATCTCCCCTGGATGAACAAATCCAAAATGAATCAGCTTATTTGTAAAGAAGGATATGATGTTTTGATCCTTTGTGTCAATTACACCCTTTCCAAGAGTGGATATGCAGTCAAGTACAGTGGTGATATGCTGCTCCTTAAGCTCTTCAAACATGTCCAGTATATTTTCCAGGAAATAATTCACTTCGGATTCATCCAGCTCCTTGAATACATCTCTTAATATCCTGTTTAAATCATATAAAAGATGATTGGTCAGCTGAGACATAGCAGGAATATGAAGCAAATAAAACAGATAATAGATTTTTTCCAAAGAGCTGTCCAGCTGCTCAACATACCTTCGGAAATAATTTGCTATATCATTAAAAAACATCATTTCAACAAGCTGATCCCAGTCTGAGACCTCCTCCAGCTGAACATTTAATTCATGATAAAAAGGTTTGCCCAGCTTTTTTAATTTTTCTCTGCTTTTCTCATTAAAAAATTGTTTTTTATCATCAAACCAATTTTCTACATTGGATGAGGTTTCCCAATATTGAATGCTCTTTCTCATCAATTCTTTTGTCAAATCAAAAAAGCCTTGTCTAAACTCCTTTTCCTCCACAATTTTACTTAAGTAAGTTTTGAAATAGCCAGAATTTCTGATATATAATATTTCATGCTGCCTCATGTCTTGTTGAATAATAAATAAGCATCTGTGAATGATCGCAGTGGGATAGCTACCTAATTTTGCAAGGCGGTCAATAAACTTCATAATAGTTGTAATCAGTTGTTCTCGAAGCTTTTCCTTTAGGTCCTTGCTCATTAGATTTTGAAAGATTTCTACTAAAATCATAAGGGCTTCTTCCGCTTTTTCATGAGAATTATAAAGCCATAAGTCCGCCAAACAGATATTATGCAGATTTTCTATTACGTAGTCGTAGTTTACGTAAGGATGATTGTATTCCATAATAAATTCTTCTGTTCTATTGTGAATTCCCCAATAGGAATTTGATAATTCTAAAAACCATTGATGCTTCTCTGGAAGAACAATCGTTTTGTATCTCGTTTCAGCCAGATTGACCTCTAGCGCTTTGGAATCAAATTGATTTTCCATAGACCCTACTCCTTTTAAAATGATAGTACTATTATAACATTTGTAGGGGCGGGTTTCCATGCCCGCCCCTACATCACATTCTTTTAATCAGAAATTAATGAAGATACTCAATTACCTTCAACTTTTGCTGTTCATTCATATTCCATAGCTCTGCATCACTGTTAAGCTCTAGCTCCCTGCGTATAAATCCCTCTAAATTCTGATACTGTCTAAGATTCATACCTCCGTACCACTCCAGTAGTACTTCTCTAAAGGTACTCATATCTCTCGTATTTCCTCTAGATATTTCATGCAAAATATTTTCTAAGTCCTCTAATTCCATGTTTTCAAGCTCACTACCCACAGTTTCACCTCCATATCTTACTATATAATCTTTGTTTCCTATTTGAAAACTATGTAACTATTCTATACAATTAATACATAATAATGATTGTATGACATAATGGAGATGATACTATGCCGCAACCAAAGCTTAAACTTAAGATATTCGTGATATTATTACTGCCCGTAATGATATTACTAAAGGAACTGTTTCATTCAAAACCAAGCCTTGCAGAAAAGCTTTACTCTGGGTCTGTATACCCCCCTATAGGAAAAGCTATCAGTAAAGTGAGTGGTTTGTTTCCTTTTTCGTTGGCAGAAATAATCGTAGTCGCAGTGATTGGTGCAGCTGCCTTTACAGCTTTTCAATTTATATCTGCTATGCTGAAATCGAAGAACAGACTTCAAACAATATTCAATACATTGATTAACCTGCTGTGCATACTGAGTGCCGCTTACTGTCTTTTCTTGCTGCTTTGGGGTTTCAATTATTATAGACAGCCCCTTGCTTACAGCATGGGTTATTCTATTGAAAAATCCACTGTAGCTGATTTGGAAAAGCTTTGCTCTTCTCTCATAGAAAAGACCAATCAGCTGCGAGTCAATGTAGAAGAAAATGAGAAGGGCATTATGCTTATCAATGATGGATTTAAAAGTGTTAGGCAGCGTTCCATCACTGGCTACCAAAGCCTTGCTCCTATTTATCCTTTTTTAGGGGGGACATATGGCTTACCAAAGAGAATCTTGCTCTCCCAACAGCTGTGCTATACAGGTATATCCGGTATATACTTTCCCTATACAGGAGAAGCCAATGTGAATACCCTGGTGCCCGATTCCATGCTGCCCTCTACCACCTGCCATGAAATGGCCCACCAAAGAGGCTTTGCCCGTGAAGATGAAGCCAATTTTATTGCTTATTTGACCTGCAAGGCTCATAAGGATGTTGATTTTCAATATTCAGGCTATCTCCTTGCTACAATATATTCCATGAATGCACTTTATGAGTATGACATAGACAGGTATCATGAGCTGTATAGTAAATATAGCGATGGAGTAAAAAGAGATTTAAAATATCATTCGGAGTTTTGGAAGCAATTTGAAGGCCCTGCCGAGGAGCTGCAGGAAAAGATAAATGATACCTACCTGAAGTCCAACAAGCAGACTGACGGTATATACAGCTACGGCCGCATGGTTGATTTGCTTCTGGCAGAACAAAAAACAAACAACACCCCATAATCGGGTGTTGTTTGTTTTCATCATACTATCTAATTCACTTATTTACTCCAAATCTCTACCAAATAACTGCATAGACTTGCCTTTTAATATGTCACTTGGGAAATGAATACCGATTCTCTCTAATATTACGCCTACTTTATCATTTTCAACTGGACTTTGATAAGGTGCGTCCATACCATATTGGTTCACTAGCTCTGTAGCCTTGGACACATCGATATTCGCTCTGGGTCCTCCGACACAGCCGCCCTTGCAGCCCATTCCCTCAATGAAGTTTGCTTCTACGATTCCATTTTTCAGCTTATCCAGTATTTCCTTGCATTCCTTTACCCCATCAACCTGTATTGCATTTAGGGCAATGCCTTGGTGTCCCAAACGCTTCAAGGACATCTCTACCGCTTTGCTTACCCCGCCTGTTCTAGCGTATATTCTTCCACCCTCTGAGCTCTGTTCATGCTGCTCATCGGGAAGCTTGCTCAAATCAATATCCAGAGCCTTAAATATCTCATCTAATTCGCGAAAGGTCAGCACATAGTCAATTGCATCCCTTAGGTCTTTGTCCTTGGCTTCATTTTTCTTGGCGATGCAAGGTCCCACAAAAACTACCTTGGAATTCTTATATACTTCCTTTAGCACTCTTCCAGCTGCTATCATGGGGGATACTGCAGGAGAAAACTTATCCAACAATTCAGGATAGCCCTTTAAAAGCATATTCATCCAAATTGGGCAGCAGCAGCTTGTTATCAAATAGTCATCCTGTTTTTGCACCAGATGCTCAAATTCAAAAACCTCTCTAAGCGTAAGCAAGTCTGCAAAAAGAGCTACCTCAATCATATCCTTAAAGCCAATTAGCTTTAGAGCACTTCTGATTTGCCCGGCTGTTACATTTTCCCCAAACTGTCCAATATAGGCAGGAGCTATTGCAGCATAAACAGGTACCTCCTGCTGCTTCAGCATATCAATGATTGGCACAAACTCCACCTTGTCGCTTAAAGCTTCAAAGGGACAGGAAGATACACAATTTCCACAGGTTAGACATTTGCCATTTTCTATTACAACTCCCCGCTCCTCATGATGGGTCAAAGCACCGTGATGACAGCTTGTTCTGCAGGGCTCACTGCCCTTATCATGCTTGCAGAGATCACATACGTCCTTTATTACGGTAACCAAGGGAAATTCAATTCCCTTCTGGTGCATGGCATGGTTCACAGCCTCTTCAATAGGCTCTTTGCTTTCTACGCTTAAGCCCGATGCAATCCTGATGTAATCCTGTATGATATTTCTTTCTGCTTCCTCGAAAAGCCCTCTATTTATCAGCTCATCTTCAATCTGCTGCACATTTTTCGCCGAACCATCTCTCCAAAGCGACTTCACCAATTCTCTAAAAACTGTCAATCGTCTTTCTTGATAAAAGCTTTTGTCCTTTGTATCCATAAACTTTGCTACCCTCCGAAAACTTACAAATTATTTACCTTTATTATCTCCATGTTTGCCATACAATTTGCAATAAGGGCTTCTTTATCAAGAACTTCTTCGGATTTTCTGATATCATCCAGTCTAGGTCGTGTTTTTGGATGCTTCGGGACGAATATTGTACAGCAGTCCTCGTAAGGCAAAATAGATGTCTCAAAGGTATCTATCTCTCTTGCTATTGCTGTAATATCGATCTTATCCATACCTACTACAGGTCTAAATACAGGTATCTCCAAATCACTGTTGGTTACAAGCATACTTTCCAAGGTTTGACTTGCTACCTGTCCTAAGCTTTCACCGGTAACGAGAGCCTTGGCATTTTCTTTCTTGGCCACAGCTTCTGCCACCTGGGTCATATATCTTCTCATGATAATGGTTAATTCATCTTCTGGACATTTTTCAATAATCTGCATTTGGATTTCCGTAAAGGGAGCAACATAAAGCTTAATGGAGCCAGTATATACCGCTAGCTTTCTCGCAAGCTCGATAACCTTTTCCTTCGCTCTTTCGCTGGTATATGGATGACTGTGATAATATACACATACAAGCTCCAAGCCCCGCTTCGCCATCATATAGCCTGCCACAGGGCTATCTATACCGCCAGACAGCAATAAAACACCTTTTCCTGCACTGCCATAGGGCATACCTGCAACACCCTTAATTTCCTTTGTATAAATATATGCCTTGTCTCTGATTTCTACATTTACAACAATATCAGGGTTATGCACATCTACCTGAAGTCCTTCAACATTCTTCAGTATCATTCCACCTATTTCTCTAGATATTTCAAGAGACTGCAATGGGAACTTTTTATCTGCTCTTTTTGTTTCCACCTTAAAGGTTTTCACATCCTTCAGCAGCTTCATTTGTTCGATTGCGACTTCCCCTATTTTATCCATGTCTTTGTCAACAATCTCAGCTTTGGTTACCCCAATAATTCCAAAGGTTTTTCTTACCTTCTCTGCAAGATCATCGGAATAGCCATTTATGTAAATTCTTCCCGATTCCTTTTGTATTCTAAATTCATTGCCTATGGCTTTTCTAATATTGGTAATCAGTAGGTCTTCGAAGTATCTTCTATTCAAGCCCTTTAGTGAAATTTCACTGGCATACTTTACTAACATACAGTTCATTTGTTTATCCTCCTCAAAACAGGTAATATTTTTTTGATTGCATCTAATGTATAATCAATTTCTTCTATGGTATTCATATAGGAAAAACTAAAACGTATAGCCCCCTCTGCTTGTGCGGTACTTAGTCCCATAGCAGGCAATACATAATTTTTATGTGCACCCTTCTTCGCAGAGCAAGCGGAGCCTGTTGAAACGTAGATGCTGTAATCCTCTAGAGAATGCAGCATGACTTCACCTCGCACTCCTTCAAAGGAAACATTCAATATATGATCCAGATGCTTTTCACCCAAAGGGCTGTTAATCCTGATTCGCTCAAAATCCTTCAATCCATTTATAAAGTGTTCCTTGAGCTTCCTTACATGTGCTTGCTTATTCTCAAAATCCTGAGTCAGCAGGCCCATAGCAACTCCAAAACCAGAAATTCCAGGTAGGTTTTCTGTGCCGGAACGCAAATCAAATTCTTGTCCGCCACCTGCAATCAAAGGACGCAGGCGCAAGCCTTCCTTGAAATACAAGGCCCCCACTCCCTTTGGTCCATGGATCTTATGAGCACTTAATGATAGAAGGTCTACCCCTAGCTCACGTACATTTATATGCAGCTTTCCCAAAGCCTGCACAGCATCAATATGCACCTTGGCTTTTTTGCTCTTCGCTCTTACAATGCTTACGATTTCATGAATGGGTTGTATCGCGCCAACTTCATTGTTAACATACATGATAGATATCAGTTTTGTATTTTCTTTCATTGCATTTTCAAGCTGCTCAAGATTTATAATCCCGTCACAGTCCACATCCAAATATGTAATGTCAAAGCTGTCCTTCTCCATATCCTGTAAAAGTCTTATGATGCTGGGATGCTCAATTCTTGTTGTGATGATGTGATCACCCTTAGAAACAACACCCAACACAGCCATATTATTGGCTTCACTGCCTCCTGAGGTAAATATGATTTCTTGAGGCTTCGCTTTTATGAAGGCTGCTACCTTCTCCCGGGCTGATTTCATTTTTTTCTCTGCCTCTACTCCAAGTCGATGAGCGGAGGAAGGATTGGCAAAGTATTCACTCATACAGTTTGCTACTTCATCAATCACCTCTTTATGAGGCTTCGTAGTAGCGCTATTGTCGAAATATACTAAATTCATCATGTACCTCACTTATGTGGTAATTTTCTACATTAATAATATTATATTATTCTACCATTTTTACGCAAAAATTTGTATGGAATTAAAAATATTGGCTTTTTTAGATTAAAATTAAGCTTTTAAGGTGTCTTTTCAGCATAAATTTAGGGCAGCTGTAGGCAGCTGCCCCTACTATTCCCTTTTAATTATAATTCTAAGCCAGTTCTTCTCCTGTTTGCTGCTCATCAATTTCATTTTTCATTAATATGTATGCGGAAATTGCAGTTATTGCTGCGATCAACCCTAGTATTGCAATTACAATAGGCAATGCAATCCCCAGCATAATTGCAGCTACCTGATAGCAGCCGATGAAGCCAAATAATACAAATGCAGCTGCTGATACCAGCTTTACCATTCTTTCAGGAATCCTTCTACCCAATACGACGCCTATGATGATTCCGATACCGTCAGCAATAATCATTCCTGTGGTGGTACCCATTAATATGGGTATAGGGCTAAGAGGAAATTGTGCTGCCAAAGCTATGGTAGCCAGCTGTGTTTTGTCCCCCAGCTCGGCAATAAAAAATGCGATGGTTACTGTCATGATGGGACCAAATTTGGATATTTTCTTGTCTTCTCCATCCAATTTGTCACCTCTTATTGTCCAAAGTCCAAAGAATATAAAGGACAGTGCAGCAGCTCCCTGTATCCAAACCTGTGCACCTTCCCATCTTGTAATATAGTTGCCCGCTGCCACCGCCAAGGCATGGTTAAATACCGTGGCAATAAAAACTCCTATCAAAACCTTAGATGCCTTATATTTACCTGCAAATGCCATGGCAAGCAGCTGGGTCTTATCCCCCATTTCTGCCAAGGTAACTGCTCCTGCAGCAAATAAAAAAACTAAAATTCCACTCATTTTCTTCATCCTTTCTTGTTTCATTTAAAAATAAATAAAGACCTTTGACATAGTCCTATAGCAGGATTATGCCAAAAGTCTCGTTACCCTTCAGGTTACAAAGCCAGGTTAAAAACCAGTCTGTTGACTTTGTTATTACAACTACTCCCTTTTAACAATTACAATATTAAATTATCATTAAGGTATTGTCAATAGCTTATTTTGAGATACTATATCTATCATATATTTGCATTAAAAAATACTTTCTCTGGAGGTTATCATGCTGTTATTAAATACGGATGCCATTAGCCTTCAAGGCTGCATCGAAGCCTGTATCAAATGCGCTCAAGCCTGCAACAAGTGCTTTAAGTCATGCTTAGAAAATGACAACATAAATGAAATGAAGTTGGCTTTAAGCACCTTGGTTGACTGCGCTGAAATATGCTATGTTACTGCGGTGAATATGTCTCAGGATAACAGTTTTTCTGAAGATCTCATCAAGGCCTGTGCAGATTTATGCGATACGTGCGCTACGATTTGTGAAGTCTATGAAGACTTAAGCTGCCAAGCCTCAGTAGAAGCCTGTAGAAAATGTGCTGCAGAGTGTAGAAAAATAACTTAAAATGAGAAGGGCACGGTTTCCCGTGCCCTTTCTGGTTATCTTCGTGCAAAAGTTGCACAATCTGTTTCTTCACTTTGAGATGCATTTCTTGGTTGGATTTCAATTTTAGCTGCACTGCAATAGTCACCTTGTGTATGATAATGACAAGTATTTACGATGCACTTTACGCCAGATAGATGATGCTCTCTTTTTTCTACTTTGCCTTCCATTTG